>NZ_VFTW01000019.1:0-111874 GCF_006440815.1 Mesorhizobium sp. B2-8-3 | reverse complement strand
TCGGGGGCGGGTCGCTTCAACATGACCCAGTGAATCAAAAACCCCCGGCAAATGCCAGAGGTTTGTCAGCAGTCTGAAGCGGGGCAAATGCCCCGCTTTTTTGTTGTCGCCGCGCGGCGCGCCTTGAGCAACATTCGTTGGCTCAGTGCCTCGACTGGCGCTTTGGCTCGTAGCGGCCGTCCGGCAGCTTGTCGAACATCTCGCCGATCTGCGGATGCCGCACCGGCTCGCCCGACCGGTCCTCGAGCAGGTTCTGCTCGGACACATAGGCGATGTATTCGGTCTCCGAATTTTCCGCCAGAAGATGGTAGAAAGGCTGGTCCTTGCGCGGACGCGCGTCGGCGGGAATGGCCTCGTACCATTCCTCGGTGTTGGCGAATTCGGGATCGACGTCGAAGATCACGCCGCGGAACGGAAACAGCCTATGGCGAACCACTTGTCCGATCGAGAATTTGGCCGTTTTCATCACATTCACCACTTAGGTTCCGAGGCGCCTGTCGTGGCTGCGCGCAAGGCGCCTAAGATCTTGAATTTACACGTCACCCGGCCAAAAATCGACCCCGACTTTCGGCTTGGTGCCTATTTGGCGCAGACGCTGCGGCAATTCAATAGCCGAACTCCTTGACCTTAGCCGAAGCAACGGGTTAGCCCCGCACGGGAGTTTTCCCGCCCGAGCGAAAATGTCTGACATCATCGGTCTCGTTCTTCCATTCTTCGGCATGATCTTTGTCGGTTTCCTGGTGGCGCGCATCACCAGGCAGCCGCTGGAGGCGCTCGGCTGGATGAACATTTTCATCGTCTATGTCGCGCTGCCGGCTTTGTTCTTTCAGTTGCTCGCCAAGACGCCGTTCGAGCAGTTGACGGAGTGGAGCTTCATCCTCGGCTCGCTGATCGCCACCTACGCGATCTTCACGCTGATGTTCGCCTGGTCGGTCTTCGTTTCCCGTGGCGGGATCGCGCCGGCGACGATCACCGCCCTTGCAGCCGCTTACGGCAATATCGGCTATATGGGACCGGGCCTTGCTTTGCTCGCATTCGGCGAGCAGGCGGCGGTGCCGGTGGCGCTGATCTTCTGCTTGGAGAACATCGTGCATTTCACCGTCGCGCCGATGATGATGGCGCTGTCGGGCAAGGAGAAGGCGCCGCCGCTGCAACTGGCGCTCGGCGTCGTGAAGAAGATCGCGCTGCATCCCTTCATCATCGCGACGGCCCTTGGCGTCGCCGCCGCCTATGTTGAATTCCGCCCGCCGCTGCCTGTCGATCGCTTCCTCGACTACCTCGCCCGCGCGGCCGCGCCTTGCGCCTTGTTTGCGATGGGGGTGACGCTGGCGCTCAGGCCGCTCAACCGCGTGCCGCACGAGCTTGCATTGATCGCCGGGCTGAAGCTGGTCGTCCACCCGCTGCTTTGCTATGTCGTGCTGAGCTGGATCGGTAATTTCTCGCCGACCTGGGTCTTTTCCGCCATGCTGCTGGCGGCGCTGCCGACGGCGACCAACGTCTTCGTGATCGCGCAGCAATACGACGTGTGGGTGCAGCGGGCTTCGGCCAGCGTGCTGATCACGACATGCCTTTCGGTGGTGACGGTGACCGCGCTGCTCTACGCGATCCGGCACGGAATCCTACCGGCCGACCTCTTTCCTTAAGCCGCCGGCAATCGCGCGGAAACCGCTGCCGGGCCGCAGTCCCTCGCGCATGAAGAAGGCGCGCAGCGGCGCGAAGCCGCCCAGCGCGTTGAGGCCGGCGCTGCGCGCCAGCTGCGCCGGCAGCATGTCGGACAAGAGCGACATGTTGAGCAGGTTCACCGCACCGCTGCGCGCCCATATGTCGGGCCGGCGCCTCGTGTCATAGGAGGCTAGGCTTCGGCGTGATCCGGGATCGCTGCTGTTTTCACTCGCGATTCCAACCAGATCGTCGATATCCCTGATGCCGAGGTTGAGGCCTTGGGCGCCTATCGGCGGAAACACATGCGCTGCCTCGCCGACCAGCGCCACGCGGTTTTGCGCGAAGCGACCGGACGAGGCCGCCGACAAAGGATAGACTTGGCGGCCCGGCTCGACCGAGACCCGGCCAAGCATCGATTGCATCTGTTCCTCGACACGCCCCGACAAGGTTGTATCGTCGAGCGCGGCAAGCTCCTGCGCCGTTTCCGGCTTGACCACCCAGACAAGGCTCGAGCGCCTGCCGGGCAGCGGAACCTGCGTGAACGGCCCTGTTTCGGTGTGGAACTCGGTCGAAACGAAGCCGTGCTCGCTGCGGTGGCCGAAATTGAGCACGAGCGCCGATTGCGGATAGGGCCGCGCAGAGGCGCGAATGCCGGCGGCTTCCCGCGCCGGGGACAGGCGACCGTCGGCGGCGACCGCCAGGGACGCGGAGATTTCGCTGCCGTCGGCCAGCCGGGCGCGGGCCTGATCGGCGTCCAGGCGCCATGACTCGACAATGGATTTCAGCCATTCGACGCCGCGATGGGCTGAAACGGCCTTGGCGAGGATGGGGATCAGAACCTTGTTCGGCAAATTGAGTCCGAACTGTTCCTCGCCGATCTCGCTGGCGCGAAAGGTCACGGTCGGGCTTCGGATCAACCGGCGGGTTGCGTCGACGATGCGCATCACCTTGAGCGGCGCGGCCTGCGGCTTCAGTTCGGCAAGGATGCCCAGCCGGTCGAGAACCTTAAGCGCTGGATTCATCAGGGCGGTGGTGCGGCCGTCGGCGGTATTGGCCTCAGGGCCGACCAGCGTCACATGAAAACCGGCCTCGGCAAAGCCGAGCGCCGCGATCAAGCCGGCCGGACCGCTGCCGGCAACCAGGATGCGGGCTTTGTCGTTGTGCTCCACGCCAGGCTTCCACAATGCGAGGCGACCCGTCGGGCCTTTGTACGGATATAGGGCAGATCAGCCGGCTTGATCAACGCGGCGATTCAGCCCATTCGATTGTCATGAGTGGTGAGCAGCATGATTTCAGCCATCTCGACCGGGCGGCCCGCGCGACGGCAGGCGTGGCGCGCAGCCCGCGCCGCGCTGTCATGCTGACGATCGGTATGGGCGTCGCTCTTGCCTGGCTCCTGCTCGGCGCGATGGCGATACGTGGCGCTGAAAGCAGCCCCGTCGGCGTCCCCGGCGACATGCTGCTGAAGAATCTGCCGAGCCTGCCGTTGCCGAGTATTCTGGACCGCTTCTTCGCTCTTTGCCTCGCGCCCGCGCCGCTTGCCGGCCCGGCCAGCCTGCAGGCGCCGGCGCTGGTGCTGATGTGGTTCCTGATGGCCGTGGCGACAATGCTGCCTTCGGCGGCGCCCTTGATCCGCACCTATTGCGAAATCGCCGACACGGCGAGAATCAAGGGCGAACCCGCCGTTCATCCGCTGGTGCTTGTCGCCGGATACCTTACCACATGGCTTGGCGCATCCGTGGGCTTCACGCTGTTGACGCTTGCGATCTACGCCTTTGCCGGTTCCGGCCGGATGCTCGATCCCGCCATCGGCATTGCCGGCGGCGCCGCGCTGCTCGTCGCCGGCCTCTATCAGTTCAGCGGCCTGAAACAGGCATGCCTGGAAAAGTGCCGCAACCCGTTCTCGATCCTGTTCGCCAACTGGAGCGCCAAACCAGCCCGCATCTTCCGTTTGGGGCTGGAGCAGGGCGCCTGGTGCCTCGGTTGCTGCTGGGCGCTGATGCTGGTGATGTTCGCCGTCGGCGCGATGAACGTCTTCTGGATGGCGTTGATCGGCCTGTTCACCCTGATCGAAAAACAGACCACCGGCAGGGTGGTCAGCCGGGTTGCCGGTGCGATACTGCTTGTGTGGGCGGCTGCCCTGCTATTAGTTTCGGCGTGAGGGGGAGAATTCGATGAGCGACCAAAGCTGGGCAATGAAAGGGGAGTTGGTACTCTCCTGCAATTGCACGGTTTTCTGTCCCTGCGTGCTGTCGCTCGGCAGCCACCCGCCGACCGAGGGCTATTGCCAGACCTGGGCCGGCTTCCGCATCGACGCAGGCCATTTCGGCGACGTCGACCTGTCGGGCCTCAATCTTGGCCTGATCATGGAAATCCCCGGCTATATGAGCCGCGGCAACTGGACGGCCGGACTGTTCATCGACAAGTGCGCCTCGGTCTATGCGGTGAAGGCGCTGACGAAGATATTCACCGGCAAGGCCGGTGGCACGACATCGCTGCTGTCGATCCTGGTCGGGAAATTCCTCGGCGTCGAGCAGGTACCGATCACCTACGAGACGCGCGACAAGACGCGCGTCTTCCAGATACCGAAGATCATAGACGGTGCCGTGACGCCAATTGCCGGCAAGGATCGCGAGAAGGATACGGTGATCACCAATTCGGAATATTGGATCGCGCCGGAAATCATCGTGGCGAAGTCCGACAAGAGCAAGATGCGGGCCTTCGGCCGCAATTGGAATTTCGCCGGCCGCTCGGCCGAAATCTGCAAGCTGGACTGGCGGGGACCGTGAGCAAGAACACAGCGGCCAGGAAGGCAGCCAAGAAGATCGCAGAGCGGCTTCCGCTGCCGAAGAAGAAGGTGACGTGGCCGCAGGCGCGCGCGTTCTCGGTTCATCTGCTCACGGCGTCAGGATCGTTCCTTGCCTTCCTGTCGCTGGTGGCGGCGAGCGAGGAACGCTGGACGGCGATGTTCTGGTGGCTGGGGCTGGCGCTTTTCGTCGACGGCATCGACGGCCCGATCGCCAGGAAGCTCGAGGTCAAGGAGATCCTGCCGACGTGGTCGGGCGAGCTCCTCGACAACATCATCGACTATGTCACTTACGTGCTCATACCGGCCTTCGCGCTCTATCAGCGTGGCTTCATGGGCGAGAACCTGTCCTTCCTGTCCGCGGCCATCATCGTCGTCTCCAGCGCGATCTACTATGCCGACACCGGCATGAAGACGAAGGAGAACTTCTTCAAGGGGTTCCCGGTCGTCTGGAACATGGTGGTGTTCACGCTCTTCGTCATAGAGCCGGGCCAATGGGTGTCTTTTGCCGTTGTGGTGGTCGCAGGCATTTTGACCTTCCTGCCGATCAATTTCATCCATCCGGTGCGCGTCGTGCGGCTGAGGCCGGTCAATCTCGGCATGACGCTTTTATGGTGCGCCTTCGGCGCGCTGGCGCTGGCGCAGGCAGCACTTGCCGCCTTCTACGACAAGATCGGCGTGCTGGGAGAGCAGGTCAACAGCTTCACCAAGATCGGCATCACGATCACCGGCCTCTATCTCGCCTGCATCGGAGGCGTCATGCAGATGTTTCCCAATCTGGGCACCAAGAAGTCCTGATCCTGGATCTGGATGACATTTGTTGGATGGTCATCCTGAACTTTTGTTGGAGCATGGTCTTCCCCGACGACAGGCGCGCGGTCATGCTCCAGATCCTGTCCATATCCCATATCCTTCAGAGAGTTGAGCGATGTCCAAGGCAATCCGCATCCACGCCAATGGCGGTCCCGAAGTCCTGGCCTATGAAAATGCCGATCCGGGCCAGCCGGGAGAAGGCCAGATCCTGATCCGGCACACGGCGATCGGCCTCAACTTCATCGACGTCTATCACCGCTCCGGGCTTTACCCGCCACCCGGCGGCTTTCCGCTGATCCCGGGCGGCGAGGCGGCAGGGGTCGTGCTGGCGCTCGGTACCGGCGTCGACTGGCTGAAGCCCGGCGACCGCATTGCCTATGCCGTCAATGTCGGGGCCTATTGCGAGAAACGGGTGATCGCCGCCGACCGTGTGGTCAAGGTGCCGGACGGCATCAGCGACGAACAGGCGGCGGCCATGATGCTGAAGGGCATGACGGCCGAATACCTCTTGCGCCGCACCTTTCCCGTCAAGGCCGGCGACACGATCCTCTATCACGCCGCCGCCGGCGGCGTCGGCCTGATCCTCGGCCAATGGGCAAAGCATCTCGGCGCGACGGTGATCGGCACCGCGAGCTCCGCCGACAAGATCGAGCTCGCCCGGGCGCATGGCTTCGACCACGTCATCAACTACAAGGATCAGGATTTCGCCGCCGGCGTCGCGGCGCTTACGGGCGGGAAGAAATGCGACGTCGTCTACGATTCCGTCGGCGCCGACACCTTTCCGGCATCGCTCGATTGCCTGCGGCCGCTCGGCATGTTCGTCAGCTTCGGCCAGTCGTCCGGGCCGATCCCGCCTTTCTCGATGTCGCTCCTGGCGCAGAAGGGCTCGATCTATGCGACCCGGCCGACGCTGTTCGTCTACAACGCCAAGCGCGAGGATCTGGTGAAGTCGGCCGAAGCGCTTTTCGACGTGGTCGAGAGCGGCGCTGTCGAGATCAAGATCAACCAGCGCTATGCGCTGAAGGACGCGGCAAAGGCGCAAGCGGATCTCGAGGCGCGCAAGACAACGGGAACGACTGTCCTCATTCCCTAGAGCGCTTCACCGCTTCACACTTTTCGGCGCCATGCTGTAGCCGGCTGCCCTGTTTTTCGGCGACCTGCCGTCCCCGAAGGCAGGGCCTTGCCCGAAAAGCGTTGTTGATTTGCTGTCGTTCTCTACGGGTCTATCTTAGCCCTTGAGTTTCCGCTGAAATTCTTGAAGCTCTTTCAAGTCGGGTGCTGCTTTCCGACTGGAGCCGGCCGCGCATACCATGCTTTCGGGAACACAGAACATATCTGGGAAACCAGATGGGAGGCACTGTGAGTGCAAATCATGACAGGGCGAACCTGCTCGAGGTTCGTGGCCTAACCAAGATTTTCGGCACGCTGACGGCGTGCGATCACATCGATCTCAATATCGCAAAAGGCGAGATCCACGCGCTGCTCGGCGAGAACGGCGCCGGCAAGTCGACGCTGGTCAAGATGCTGTTCGGATCGCTCGAGCCGAACTCGGGCGAGATCTTCTGGGACGGCAAGCCGGTCAAGATCACCAGCCCGGGCGTGGCCAAGAAGCTCGGCATCGGCATGGTGTTCCAGCATTTCTCGCTGTTCGAAGCGCTTACTGCGGCCGAGAACATCGCGCTTTCGCTCAATGACGGTTCGCCAATCGGCAGCATCGCGGCGAAGGCGAGGGCGCTGTCTTACAGCTACGGCCTGCCGCTCGATCCGGATTCGCTGGTCGGAGACCTCTCGGTCGGCGAACGCCAGCGCATCGAGATCATCCGCTGCCTGTTGCAGACGCCGCAGCTCATCATCCTCGACGAGCCGACCTCGGTGTTGACGCCGCAGGAAGCCGACAAGCTGTTCGAAACGCTGGAGCGCCTGCGCTCGGAAGGCAAGTCGATCCTCTACATCTCGCACCGGCTGGAAGAGGTCAAACGCATCTGCGACCGCGCCACGGTGCTGCGCCATGGCAAGGTCGTCGGCCATTGCAACCCGCGCCAGGAGACCGCCGCGTCGCTCGCCCGCATGATGGTCGGCAGCGAGGTGAAGGCCGTGGTGCGCGCGCCGGCCGAAGGCATCGAAACGGCGCCGGCGCTGCTGGAAATCCGCGGGCTTACCCGCAAGCCGGCGACCCCTTTCGCCATTCCGCTCAAGAACATCAACCTCACCGTGCGCGCCGGCGAAGTGATCGGCATCGCCGGCGTGGCCGGCAACGGCCAGGGCGAGTTCTTCGAATCCGCCTCCGGCGAAGTGCTGCAGCAGGACGCCGGCTCGGTGCGCATTCGCGGCAAGGACGCCGGCGGCCTATCGATCACCGGCCGCCGCCTGATGGGCGCCGCCTTTGTGCCGGAAGAGCGCCTCGGCCATGGCGCGGCGCCGCGCATGAAGCTTTCGGAAAACCTGCTTCTGTCCCGCCATGCCACCGACGGCAAGGCTTTCGTCGGCTCAGGCGGCATGGTCAAGAACGGCGCGGTGTACAGCGCCGCGCAGCGCATCATCACGGCCATGGACGTGCGCAAGAGCGCGCCCGATCCGGAGGCGGCTGCGCTGTCGGGCGGCAATCTGCAGAAATTCATCGTCGGCCGCGAGCTCGACCGCAAGCCGAGCGTGATGATCGTCAACCAGCCGACTTGGGGCGTGGATGCCGGGGCTGCCGCCCATATCCGCCAGGCACTCATCGAACTTGCCCGCAGCGGCTCGGCGGTCCTCGTCATCAGCCAGGACCTCGACGAATTGTTCGAACTGTCGGATGCGATCGCCGTCATGCACAACGGAGAACTGTCGGTGCCGCTGCCGATCGCCGAGGCGACGTTCGAGAAGATCGGCCTGTTGATGGGCGGCGCCGAGCCCGGCCACGCCGAACACAGCCTGGAGGTGGCATGATGCGTATCGAACTCGTCAAACGCCCGCAGCGCTCGGCGCTGTTCTCGATGCTGTCGCCCTTCATCGCCTTCGCGCTGACGATCATCGCCGGCGCCATCATGTTCGCCCTGCTCGGCGTCAATCCGCTCAACGCCTTCCAAATCTATTTCGTCGAGCCGATCAGCCAGGTCTGGCAGCTGCACGAACTGGCGATCAAGGCAGCACCGCTCATCCTGATCGCGGTCGGCTTGTCGGTCTGCTACAAGGCCAACATCTGGAACATCGGCGCCGAAGGCCAGTTCATTTTCGGCGCGATCTTCGGCTCGATCATCCCGGTGCTGTTCCCGCAGTTCGAAGGCCCGCTGGTGATCCCGCTGATGCTTCTGCTCGGCATGGTCGGCGGCGCGTTCTACGCTTCCATCCCGGCGTTGTTGAAGACCCGCTTCAGCACCAACGAGATCCTGACCAGCCTGATGCTGGTCTATGTCGCGCAGCTCTTCCTCGACTGGCTGGTGCGCGGTCCATGGCGCGATCCGCAAGGCCACGGCTTCCCGCAGACGATCCAGTTTGGCGATTCCGCCGTGCTGCCCGAGCTGATGCCGGATGCCGGCCGCGCCAATTGGGGCTTCGTCTTCGCCCTGGTGGCCGCCGTGCTGGTCTGGCTGATGATGAGCCGCATGCTCAAGGGTTTCGAGGTGCGCGTGCTGGGCTCCAGCCCAAGGGCAGGGCGCTTCGCCGGCTTCGGCTTCAACCGGATGGTGTTCTTCACCTTCCTTCTGTCCGGCGCGCTGGCCGGCCTTGCAGGCATCTCGGAAGTGTCCGGCGCCATCGGCCAGTTGCAGCCGGTGATATCGCCCGGCTACGGCTTCACCGCCATCATCGTCGCCTTCCTCGGCCGGCTCAATCCGCTGGGTATCGTGGCCGCGGGCCTGGTGCTGGCGCTGACCTATCTGGGCGGCGAGGCGGTTCAGAGCGCCCTCGGCATTTCCGACAAGGTGGCGCGCGTGTTCCAGGGCATGCTTTTGTTCTTCGTGCTCGGCTGTGACACGCTCATCCATTACCGCATTCGCCTGATCGGCATGGCGCTGACGAAGCCGAACGGCGCGGCGCAGCTCGAAGCGGCGCCCAAGCTCGAGGAGGCCCGCTGATGGACATCGCCGTCAACATCCTTTTGACCATTGCGACCGCGGCGACGCCGCTTTTGATCGCGGCGATCGGCGAACTGGTGGTCGAGCGCTCCGGTGTGCTCAATCTCGGCGTCGAGGGCATGATGATCATGGGCGCCGTCGGCGGCTTCGGTGCCGGCTACCTCACCGGGTCGCCGTGGATCGGCCTGCTTGCCGCTATCATCGTCGGTGCGCTGTTCTCGCTGCTGTTCGCCGTCATGACGCTGTCGCTCGCGACCAACCAGGTGGCGACCGGCCTGTCGCTGACGCTGCTCGGTCTCGGCCTTTCCGGCATGATCGGCACCAGCTTTGTCGGCCAGCCGGGCGTGAGATTGCCAAATCTCGACATCCCGGGGATCAGCTCGATCCCGGTCGTCGGCAGGCTGATCTTCGGCCAGGATCCGGTCTTCTACATCTCGATCGCGCTGACCGCGGCGGTGATGTGGTTCCTGTTCAAGACGCGCACAGGGCTTACGCTTCGCTCGATCGGCGACAGCCATACGTCTGCGCACGCGCTTGGCATCAAGGTCATCCGCTACCGCTATCTCGCCGTGATCTTCGGCGGCGCCTGCGCCGGCCTTGCCGGCGGCCACCTGTCGCTGGTCTACACGCCGCAATGGGTGGAGAACATGAGCGCGGGCCGCGGCTGGATCGCGCTGGCGCTGGTGGTGTTCGCTTCCTGGCGCCCGTGGCGGGTGCTGGCCGGCGCTTACATCTTCGGCGCAGTGTGGATCGGCCAGCTTCATGCACAGGCTTTTGGCATTCCGGTGCCTTCGCAGTTTCTTTCTTCGCTGCCCTATCTGGCAACCGTCGTGGTTCTCGTTCTAATCTCGCGCAACAAGCGGCTGACGATGATGAACACGCCGGCTTCGTTGGGGCAGCCATTTGTTCCGGATCGTTGACAACAACAAAAAGACGGGAAGCTCCAAGGCTTAACTCAGAGAGGTAACACAATGAAAAAACTGCTTATTGCGTTGATGACCACGGCCGCGGCCCTGTCCCTGGCGGCAACCGCCCAGGCCGCCGACAAGCTCAAGGCCTGCTGGGTCTACACGGGTCCGATCGGCGACTTCGGCTATTCCTACCAGCACGACCAGGGCCGGCTCGAAGTCGAGAAGGCGCTCGGCGACAAGGTCGAGACCGCCTATCTCGAAAACGTCTCGGAGGGCCCGGACGCCGACCGCGCTTTCGAGCGCCTGGCGCGCGAGAATTGCAAGATCATCTTCGGCACTTCCTTCGGCTTCATGGATGCCGAGGTGAAGGTCGCCAAGAAGTTTCCCAAGGTGATGTTCGAGCATGCCACCGGCTTCAAGACCGGCGACAATCTCGGCATCTACAATGCGCGCTTCTATGAAGGCCGCTATGTGCTCGGCCAGATCGCGGCCAAGGAATCGAAGAAGGGCCTCGCCGGCTACATCGTTTCCTTCCCGATCCCGGAAGTGGTGATGGGCATCAACTCCTTCATCCTCGGCGCCCAATCGGTCAATCCCGACTTCAAGGTGAAGATCGTGTGGGTGAACTCCTGGTTCGATCCGGGCAAGGAAGCCGACGCCGCCAAGGCGCTGTTCGACCAGGGCGCCGACATCATCGTCCAGCACACCGATTCGACCGCCGCGCTGCAGGTCGCCGAGGAGCGCAAGCTGCATGGTTTCGGCCAGTCGTCCGACATGATCAAGTTCGCGCCGAACGCGCAGCTGACCTCGCTGACCGACGAATGGGGCCCGTACTATATCAGCCGCGTCCAGGCGGCGCTCGACGGCAGCTGGAAGCCGGACAATGTCTGGCTCGGCATCAAGGACGGCGCCGTCAAGCTCGCGCCCTACACCAACATGCCGGACGATGTGAAGGCGATGGCCGAGGCGACCGAGAAGAAGATCGCCGGCGGCTGGAATCCCTTCACCGGACCTGTCTCCAAGCAGGATGGCTCGCCCTGGCTGAAGGACGGCGAGGTCGCCGACGACGGCACGCTGCTCGGCATGAATTTCTACGTCAAGGGCATCGACGACAAGCTGCCGCAATAAGGCGGGCAAGTCGCAAAATCAGAAATGAAAAGGGCGCCGCGCGGCGCCCTTCTTCATTTGGCGTTCCCTTCGCGGTCGAGGGCGATCAGACGGCCGATCCATAAAGATCATAAGCGTCCGCACGGTCGATCTTGACGGTGACGATCTCGCCGGCGCGCAGCGGCCGCCGCGACTGGATATGCACCGAGCCGTCGATCTCCGGCGCGTCGTATTTGGTGCGGCCTTTGCCGGATGTACCATACGCGTCGTCGACCAGCACGGGCAGGCGCTTGCCGACTTTCTTGGCCAACTGCGCTGCCGAGATTTTCTGCTGGCGCTGCATGAACCGGTGCCAGCGCGCTTCCTTGATCTCCTGCGGCACCTGTTCCAGCCCGAGGTCGTTGGAGCGCGCGCCCTTGACCGGCTCGTATTTGAAACAGCCGGCGCGGTCGATCCTGGCTTCGTCCAGCCAATCGAGCAGCATCTGAAAATCGTCTTCGGTCTCGCCGGGAAAACCGACGATGAAGGTCGAGCGGATGGCGAGGTCAGGGCAGACCTCGCGCCAGCCGCGGATGCGGTCCAGCGTCTTTTCGCCATGCGCGGGGCGCCGCATGTTCTTCAGCACCTGTGGCGAGGCGTGCTGGAAGGGAATGTCGAGATAGGGGAGGATCTTTCCCTCGGCCATCAGCGGAATGACGTCGGCGACATGCGGGTAGGGGTACACATAATGCATGCGTATCCAGATGCCGAGCTTGCCGAGCTCCTCGGAAAGGTCGAGGAATTTCGCCCGCACCTCGCGATCGCCGAACATCGACGTCTGGTATTTGATGTCGATGCCGTAGGCGCTAGTGTCTTGCGAGATGACCAGGATCTCCTTGACGCCGGCCTTGGCGAGCTTTTCGGCTTCGCGCAGCACATCCGCGGCCGGGCGCGAGATGAGGTCGCCGCGCAATGCCGGGATGATGCAGAAGGTGCAGCGGTTGTTGCAGCCCTCGGAAATCTTCAGATAGGCGTAGTGGCGCGGCGTCAGCTTCACGCCCTGCGGCGGCAGCAGGTCGACATAGGGATCGTGGCTGGGCGGAGCCGCCTCGTGGACCGCCGCCATCACGCTCTCATAGGCCTGCGGGCCGGTGATCGCCAACACATTGGGGTGTTTTTCGCGGATGACCTCCGGCTCGGCACCGAGGCAGCCTGTGACGATGACGCGACCGTTCTCCGACAGCGCCGAGCCGATGGCGTTGAGCGACTCGTCGCGCGCGGAATCGAGGAAGCCGCAGGTGTTGACCACGACGAGGTCGGCACCGTCATGCTTGCGTGCGATCTCATAGCCCTCGGCGCGCAGCCGCGTGATGATGCGCTCGGAATCGACGAGCGCCTTCGGGCATCCAAGACTGACGAAACTGACGCGTGGGGCGGACATGGACTTTTTTCCAAGAGATGAGAGCGAGATCGAGGATTGAGCCTCAGGCTCCGGAGATCGATCTACGCGCGCGGCTTTGAGCCATTTCGCGCGGCGCAATAGCACGCTTCGGCAGAGATGCAAACCTGCCAGCCGGCCAGGAAAAAGGCGATGCGGCAAACGCTCGCCTGAAAGGGCGTCAGTGGCCGTCCGGCCCGAACCATGGCGCCAGGAAGGCAAAATGGTCGGGAAACTGCTGCACGGCGCCTCCCAGAAGCATGTTCACGGCGACATAGAGGATGATCAGCAGGCCGATATAGGCGATCCAGCGGTATTTGTGCAGCAGGCGCGCGACGAAGGATGCGGCAAAGCCCATCAGCGCGATCGAAAGGACCAATCCGATGATCAGCACCGTGGGATGCTTCATGGCTGCGCCGGCAACGGCGAGCACGTTGTCGAGCGACATCGAAACGTCGGCAATGACGATCTGCCAAGCGGCCTGCGAGAATGTCTTGCGCGGGCCCTTGCCAGCGATTTTGCCGTCCTTGTTATAATCGCCGTTCGACAGTGCTTCCGTCGCGTCGCGCTCATCCTCGTGGCTGACGCGCAGCTCGCGCCACATCTTCCAGCACACCCACAGAAGCAGAAGTCCGCCGGCGATAAGCAGCATGGGGCCGATGCTCAGCAGCCATTGGGTGATCAGGGCAAAGACGATGCGCAGGACAGTGGCCGCCGCGATGCCGACAAGGATGGCGCGCTTGCGCTGATCCGCGGGAAGGCCGGCCGCCGCGAGGCCGATCACAATCGCGTTGTCGCCCGCGAGCGCGAGATCGATTGCGACGACCTGGAGGAGAGCCGAAAGGCCTGCGGCAGTGAATATTTCCATCGACTAGAAATCCTTGCCTGAAATGAGCGTAGCCTTTACCGAGACGGCCCTAAAGGCATGGTCCATCGGCGTCAAGGCGCAGGTTTGGACATCGCCGGAAAACAACGCCGGCGGCGCAAGCCCTCAAGGATTTCGGGTGGTCGCCGGCAAGGCGGACACAGCCGAAAGCTAAAGCGCGTCGCGCTGAAGCGGATTCAGGCGACGCGCTTTAAGGCTTTGTTTTCATGCATGTCGTTATCGCAAAACCGCTGCATATTTTTGCGCGACATGCATTAATCGTAGAGATTATATTTGGCCCAGTCGGATTCCGGGATTTCGTCGCCGATCTTGTAGCGGAACTGCAGCACTTCCATATGGTCCGGCCCGGTCTGGCATTTGAACTTCAGCCGGTACCATTGACCCTTGCTGCGGAAGGCGGCGCCCGAGCTCTTGATGGCATCGGCGCTCATCTGCGGCGTGGCGAAGGCGTAGGCCACGACGCGGTCGGCCTTGTAGTTGCGATCGTCGTGGCTGATCCGGTCGAGCACCTCGGCGTCACAGCGCTGCTCGAGGCGAGTCTGCGGATCGAGTTTCATCAGGCCGGCGCGCAAGGCATTGTCCATCGCCTTGGCCGGCAAGACCGGCGTCAGCGACGCCAGAACCATCAGGCAGAGCTTTTTCATGGGCGCGAGAAGCAGCATATTTTGTCCGAGAAATCAAATGAACGGTGTTTTACCAACTGTTGACCGTTCCACCAATGCGCGCCGGAAACCGCTTCGTCTGACGGCGGCGCGCTAGGCTTCAGCTTCGATCACCGCGTCGTCACCTCGCTGCCGGTCTCGCTGGGCCTGCAACTCGGTACCACGATCGGCGTCGGCGACGGCCAGTCGCTGCAGGCCTGGGGCCGCGCGGCCTGGGTGCATGAGTTCGAGCCAGACCGCTCGGTGAAGCCAAGCTTCCAGGCGGCTCCGGGCACCTCCTTCGTCATCCAGGGCACCTCGGCCGCCGAGGACACGGTTGCGGTCAATGCCGGGCTGAAGATGAACTGGAGCTCAAACACCTCGATGTTCGCCGCCTTCGACGGCAAGTTCGGTGACGGCTTGCAGAGCTATGGCGGCGATGTCGGTCTCAAGGTGAACTGGTAGAGGGACTGGCGACCAACCTCGACCGAGGATCGCGCCCCGATCCTGCGAAGCTTGAACCGCGATGCAAGGTGGCGGAGGGAGTGGTTTTTAAACTCTTCGATTCCATAGCTCGCCGAACTTCTGTTGGTTGCGAGAGGGAGGTTGGGCGGAAGAGCAGCAAATATTCAAACAGGCGCTGGCGCGGTCGATCTGCGACAACTTCACAACGAATTCAACGATCAATGGTGCGCTCGACCTAGGGAATGGCAAGTGGGGTAAAGGTAGGGGTCCATTCTGGCTTGCTGGTGAGCTTTGCGACGGTCGCAATGGCAGAGGCAAGTGGGCAGATTAAAACTTGTAGCTCACACCAACGCGAACTGCGTGGCCTCGAATTTTCATAGTTTCGATCACATCCGGAAAGACTGGGGCCTCATTTCCGCTTGCGGTCCCGAAGTCAGTGTAGCGATACTCTAGTCGCGCGCTCCATTTATCAGCGAACGCGTACTCCAATCCGGCACCGATGGTCCAACCGGTTTTGGTCTTCGTCCAAGATTGCAAAGTTGCCGGGTCCGGGCCGCCGGCAAAGCGGAAATTGCCAAAGGCAACGCCACCGGTAACATAGGGCAGGAAGCGATCGAAGGCGTATCCGACCCTAACGCGCGCGGAGCCTTGCCAGCGCAAATCGGCGCTACCGGCACCCAAACTTAAAATTGGCTTGTTAAAACTGCCTTTGACATTGGCGTATTCGATATCGCCTTGCACACCAACGACAAGCGGCGAGTCGAATTGGTGATTGTATCCAACGTACAGGCCACCAACAAAGCCGCTTGGAGTAAAAGTCCCGCTTGGGTAAGGGGCGTGAGGGCCGTTGAAACTGTAGCTGGTCCTCGCCCACTCGTAACCGGCTTGAGCCCCGACGTAGAGCCCCGTCCAGTTGTACGTAGACGCCACCGGGTCCGAGGCTAGAACGCCAGCAGCGAAAGCGCCGCCAGTAGAAGCAATGAGAGTTGCGGTCGCGAGCAGAATCGATTTCATGCCAGGCTCCGTGTTACGCATCAGGGGCTATAGGAGCAACGTCTTAGCGGCAATATCTGTACTTCCGAGCCTTCAGGCGATTTCAATGCCCTGTTGCGGCGAAGCAACACGACCTGGAAAGGGACGTTATCAGAGCACGTCATGGCCGGCGGGACGCATGGATTTTCACAGGGGCGGGCCGGTCAGGTTGGAGATTCATAAGCTGCCAAGAGGGTGAGAGATGCTGTTGCATGGCGTCGCATACCGTCTGAATCAATAGCATTTCGAATAGCGGGCATTTTGGCGGGTAAGCTTTGAAAAATGCTAAATTATTAAATTAAATCAAGTCATTGTGGCGGAGGGAGTGGGATTCGAACCCACGGTGAACTTGCGCCCACGCCGGTTTTCAAGACCGGTGCCTTAAACCGCTCGGCCATCCCTCCATCGTGATCTTCACGAGGCGCTTCGTCCTGTTTGGGGCCATAGACCGTGCCGACAGGATCGAGAGCGCCCATGCTCTAGTGCGACGCGCAAAGACCTGTCAATCGCAGGAACGGCTCAATCCATTGTTTTGCGGACCCGGGGACAGCCGGTTCGTTGCATTGACAGTGCCGTCAAGAGCCTGTCAATCTCAATCTGCTAATATTTCAAACAGGGGGCAATCATGAAGAAAACCTACGAGAAACCCGTGCTGACAAAGCGTGGCATGCTGTCTCGTGCGACGGCCCAGCAGGTGCCGTCCGATGCGCGGGCGGATTAGCGGACAACCTTTACTCTTATTCGGATTTGATGCCGTCGATCTTGCGGGCCGTTGTTGGCAGCAGGGCATTCTCGAAGAACGCGGATTTTCCGAGCGTGGTGGTACCGCCTCGCGCCATAATCTCGCCCTGTTGCGGCCATAATCGATTAACATCGTGATAAGCAATTCCTGTGCAAAAGGGATTGGGGATCAAGGTGTTGGCCTGGCGGGCGACTTCTGGCCCGGACGGGTGGCAGCACGGTAGGGGACAATCGAAAACATGCAGATTTCGGCGCGCCCGCGTCTTCGTCGCGCTTCTGCTTTCGCCCTGTGCGCCCTTTCGGGCCTGCTTTTGGCTGCCTGCGCCTCGCAGCCCGAACCCAAAGGGATGGTCTACAAGAAGGCCCGCTCCAAGGAATATTTCGCCGAATCCGAATATGGCGTGAAAGCGAGCCCGCGTGTCCAGTTCATGCGGCGCGGCGGCGGCCGCGACCAGCTCGGCAAGCCCTACCAGGTGCGCGGCAAGTGGTACTACCCCAAGGAAGACAAGGGGTACGCCAAGGTCGGGCTTGCTTCCTGGTATGGCGATGCGTTCCACGGCCGTCTGACCGCCAATGGCGAAATCTATGACATGACGCATCTGACGGCGGCGCATCCGACAATGCCGCTGCCGAGCTATGCCCGCGTCACCAATCTGGAGACCGGCAGCTCGGTGATCGTGCGCGTCAACGACCGCGGCCCCTATCACGAAGGCCGCATCATCGACGTCTCCGAACGCGCGGCGCAGATGCTCGACTATGCCAAGGTCGGCACGGCCAGGGTCAAAGTGGAATATGTCGGCCGCGCGCCGCTCGACGGCGACGACGACCGGTATCTGGTGGCTTCCTACCACCCCGGCAACAACCGGCCGGATCCTTCGGACGGCCTGCCGACCGGCGTGATGGTGGCCATGAACGGCCCATCGCCGAGCCTGCCGGTGGGCGCGCCGCCGGCCGCCGTGCCGTTCCCTGGCCAATTGACCAATTCGGGCGAGGCCTTTGCCGCGCAACCGGGCCTGTCGGAGCAGCCGGCCGTGCAGCCGGCTGCATTCTCGGTGGAGGGCGCCAGCGATGTCGTGCTGCCCGATTTCGGGCCGATCGTACCGGAACGGCCGGATCTTACGCTCCCGTCGAACTCGCCCTTCGCCATGGCTTCGCTGTCTTACGCGGACGAACGGGTAAAGCGCGCGGATGTCTTTGCGGCGCTCGATGCAGGCGGCATGTCGCCGGCTGATGTCCTGCAGTCGTGGCGGAAATCGATCCGTCAGGAACAGACGCCCGCGTCCGACTACGTCGCCGCCGGCTCCTTCGACGAGGCCGCGGAGGCAAAGCGCGTGGCCGCGGCGCTCGAGCCGTTCGGCCGGGCCGAGATCCAGCGCACCGAACTCGACGGCAATGACTGGTATGCGGTCAACGTCTACCCGGACGGCCATGGCAGCATCGACGACCTGCTTCAGGCAGCCTGGTCGCATGGCGCGCCGGATGCGTTGGCTGTGCGTAACTGATCAAATTCGCGCGGCCCGTTGATCCGGTCGAAACAATCCTGATAGCTTGGCCGCGGGGTAGTTTTGCGCAATTCCGGGTGGCTCCCCGCTTCCGGTATTGCCCAGATTGGGTCGACATTTCATGCAATTGCGCCTTTTTCCACCTTTCGCCAGCCTTCTGGGATTGGTGCTGGCGCTGCTTTGCTGCGCCCCGGCCGGCGCGCAGCTTTTCGAGACCAAGGCGACGCAGGCGTTCATGATCGATGCCGACACCGGCACCGTGCTCTTCGCCAAGGACCCCGACAAGCCGATCCCGCCGGCCTCGATGGCCAAGCTGATGACGATGGAAATGGTCTTCAACGCCATCAAGTCGAAGCGGATCACGCTCGACGACACTTTTGTCGTCAGCGAAAACGCCTGGCGCACCGGCGGCGCGCCATCCGGGACCTCGACCATGTTCGCCAAGCTCAAATCCGCGGTCCGCGTCGAGGATTTGATCCAGGGCGTCACCGTGCAGGCGGCCAATGACGGCTGTATCGTGCTCGCCGAGGGCATGGCGGGCTCGGAAGCGAATTTCGCCGCCCAGATGACCGATCGCGCCCGTCAGCTCGGCCTCTCGAAATCCACCTTCGTCAATTCGACCGGCCTGCCGGCGGACGGCCAGCAGACGACGGTGCGTGAGCTGACGATGCTGGCGCTGCATCTGTGGCGCGACTATCCGGAATTCTTCCACTACTACGGCCAGCCGGACTTCACCTGGAACAAGATATCGCAGAGGAACCGCAATCCGCTGATCGCCATGGGCATCGAGGCCGACGGCTTCGTGGCCGGCGCCAGCGAGCAGGCGGGCTTCGGCCTGGTCGGCACCGTCAGCCACAACGGCACGCGCGTGATCGCCGCTCTCAGCGGGCTGGCAAATGACCGCGAACGCTCCGAAGAGGCGCGCAAGCTGCTCGACTGGGGCTCGCGGTCATTCCAGAAGACCGAGATCTTCGCCAAGGACGAGGTGGTCGGCGAAGCAGAGGTTTTCGGCGGTGCCAAGTCTGGCCTCGCCTTGAAAGCGAAAGGTCCGGTAGACATCTTTCTGCCGATCGCCAATCGCGACAAGCTGACCGCCAGGATCGTCTACCAGGGTCCGGTGTCGGCGCCGATCGAGGAAGGGCAACCGGTCGGGGAACTGCGCGTTTGGATAGGCGACACGCTGAGCCAGCAGACGCCTCTATATGCCGCCGAGTCGGTGAAGGTGGGCACGCTGCCGCAGCGCGCGCTCGACGCGGCCAAGGAACTCGCTGTCGGCTGGCTGCGTCAGAAACATTTGTGATCGGGCAAGTTCGTGGACCTTTTGTCGGACGAGAGCTATGACAGCGGCCAGCATGGGCAAAGGCAGTCTCGATTGGCGAGCGGATTTTTCATCACCTTCGAGGGCGGCGAAGGAGCAGGCAAGTCGACGCAGATCGAGCGGCTGGCGCGGCGCATGCGCGCCAAGAAGTATGAGGTGCTGGTCAGCCGCGAACCGGGTGGATCGCCCGGCGCCGAGGCCGTAAGGCATGTGCTCCTGTCCGGGGCGGCCGAGCCGTTCGGCCCGAAGATGGAGGCGATCCTGTTCGCCGCCGCGCGCTCCGACCATGTCGAGCAGGTCATCCGGCCGGCGGTCGAGCGCGGCTCGATCGTGCTGTGCGACCGTTTCATCGATTCCTCGCGCGTCTACCAAGGGGTCACAGGCGGCCTCGATGCCGATTTCATGAAGGCGCTGGAGGCAGTGGCCATCAACGGCATGATGCCGGACATGACGCTGATCTTCGACATCGATCCCGCTGAAGGCCTGAAGCGGGCCGCCGCGCGGCGCGGCGCCGGGGACGCCGCCGACCGCTTCGAGAAGGAGACCTTGGCCATCCACCGGCGACGGCGCGAGGCTTTCCTTGCCATCGCCGAGGCGGAGCCGGAGCGCTGCATCGTCGTCGACGCTTCCGCGGATCCCGATACGGTGGAGGATGTCGTCACCGCCGCCGTCTTCGCGGCGCTGGAAGAACGGATGCCGGCGCAAAGGATTGAGACGGCGCCGGCATGATCTTCGAACGCATTGCCCCCGAGCAGCACGACACGCTGGACGGCGTGCCTCAGCCGGCTGAAACGCCGCAGCTGATCGGCCACTCGACCGCGGCAGGGATGCTTGCCGGCGCCTACCGCGCCGGGAAGCTGCCGCATGCGCTGATTTTCGCCGGGCCGCAAGGCATCGGCAAGGCGACGCTGGCGTTCCACATGGCGCACCATCTCCTGAGATATCCGGATTTCAAGACGGCGCCCGACGCGCTCGCCGTTCCCGATCCGGCCTCCTCGCTGTTTCGCCAGATTGCCACCGGCGCGCATCCTTCGGTGCTGCATCTCACCCGTCCGGCCAATGACAAGACCAAGAGCTTCAAGACGGTGCTGACCGTCGACGAGATCCGCAAGGTCAGCCGCTTCCTGTCGATGACCTCGCATGACGGCAGCTACCGCGTCGTCATCGTCGATCCGGCCGACGACATGAACATCAACGCCGCCAATGCCTTGCTCAAGAATCTCGAAGAGCCGCCGGCACGCACCCTGTTCATTCTGGTGGTGCACGCACCGGGCAGCCTGTTGCCGACGATCCGCTCGCGCTGCCAGATGGTGCGGCTGGCGCCTCTGGCCGCCGACGAGCTGATGGCGGTGCTGGAAAATGTCGAGCCTCAGCCGCCGGACGATCCGGCCGCGCGCGCAGCACTTGCCGAGCGGGCAGGGGGCAGCGCCCGCAACGCGATCCTGCTCACCCAATATGGCGGGCTGGAGATCGCCGGCGCGCTCGACGCACTGGTGGCGGCCAGGAAGCCCGACATTGCCGGCGTCCACCGCCTTGCCGAGGCCGTGGCGGGACGCGATCAGGCGATCCAGTTCGACATCTTCAACCGCCGCGCGCTAGACCTGCTTTCGACCGCCGCCAGCGAAGCGGCGCTGGCCGGCGACCTCGCCAGGGCCAAATCGCTGTCCGAGGCTTGGCACGAAGCGCTGAACACGATATCTGAGGCCGAGACCTACAACCTCGACAAGAAGCAGCACGCCCTGACCATGATCGACCGCCTGAATTCTGCGATGCGAATGTGAATGCGCCTTGTCCTCGGGATGGCAATCGCCGTCTCGATGAGATATCCACCGCCACACTTCCCATTCAGACATTCATGGCGATTTCATCCATGGCACGCGAAAAATTCTATCTGACCACCCCGATCTTTTATCCGAATGGCAAGCCGCATATCGGCCACGCCTATACGGTCATTGCCAGCGACGCGCTGGCCCGCTTCCAGCGGCTGGACGGCAAGGACGTGTTCTTTCTCACGGGCACTGACGAGCATGGTCTCAAGATGCAGCAGACGGCCGAGAAGGAAGGCATCACGCCCTTAGAGCTTGCCGACCGCAATTCAGCAATCTTCCGCTCGATGACCGAGACCCTCGGCGCCTCAAACGACGAATTCATCCGCACGACCGAACCACGCCATTACGCGTCCTGCCAGGCGATCTGGAAGGCGATGGCCGCGAATGGCGACATCTATCTGGACCGCTACAGCGGCTGGTATTCGGTGCGGCAGGAGGCCTATTTCGACGAGAGCGAAACCACGCTCGGCGAGGATGGCGTGCGCCGCGAACCGCTTGGGTCGCCAGTCGAATGGAACGAGGAGGAAAGCTATTTCTTCCGGCTGTCCGCCTACCAGGACAAGTTGCTGGCGCTGTATGAAACCCAGCCGGACTTCGTCGGTCCGGCGGAGCGCCGCAACGAGGTGATGAGCTTCGTCAAGTCCGGCCTGAAGGATCTGTCGATCTCACGAACCACCTTCAAGTGGGGCGTTCCGGTGCCCGGCGACGACAAGCATGTGATGTATGTGTGGGTCGATGCATTGACCAACTACATCACCGCCGCCGGCTATCCCGATACCAAGTCCCAGAAATGGAGCTTTTGGCCGGCCACGCATGTCATCGGCAAGGATATCGTGCGCTTCCATGCCGTTTACTGGCCGGCTTTCCTGATGTCGGCGGGGATCGAGCTGCCGAAACGGGTCTTTGCCCACGGCTTCCTGTTCAACCGCGGCGAGAAGATGTCGAAGTCGGTCGGCAATGTCGTCGACCCGTTCGCCATGGTCGAACATTACGGTCTCGACCGCGTGCGCTACTTCTTCCTGCGCGAGGTGCCGTTCGGCCAGGACGGCAGTTACAGCCATGAGGCGATCGTCAACCGCACCAACGCCGACCTCGCCAACGGTCTCGGCAATCTGGCGCAGCGCTCGCTGTCGATGATCGCCAAGAACTGTGGTGGCAAGGTGCCGGCGCGCGGCGACCTTACCGAGGCCGACACGGCGATCCTCGACCAGGCGATCGAAGCGTTGGCGGTTTCGCGTCGGGCGATGGCGGAGCAGGGCATCCACCTGGCGCTGGCGGCGATCTTCGGCGTTGTTGCCGAAGCCGATCGCTATTTCGCTTCGCAGGAGCCTTGGGCGCTTAAGAAGACCGACCCGGAGCGCATGGAAACCGTCTTGTGGGCAACGGCCGAACTGGTGCGGCGTGTGGCACTGCTTTGCCAGCCCTTCGTTCCCGGATCGGCCGCGAAACTGCTCGACCTGTTGGCCGTGCCCGCGGACAAACGCGCTTTCGAGCATGTCCACGCCGACCACGCGCTGGTGCCCGGCGCGGCATTGCCGGCACCGGAGGGCGTGTTTCCGCGCTATGTCGAGCAGGACGGCAACAGCTGATGCTGGTCGACAGCCATTGCCATCTCGACTTTCCGGACTTCGCCGAGGAGCGGGCGGCTATCGTCGCCCGCGCCCTCGCCGCCGGCATCGGTCGCATGGTGACGATCTCGACGCGCGTGAGGCGCTTTCAGCAAATCCTTGAAATCGCTGAAACTTTCAATGAGGTCTATTGCTCGGTCGGCACTCATCCGCACAATGCCGCGGAAGAGCTGGACGTCACCGCCGACGAGCTGGTGCGGCTTTCCGACCATCCCAAAGTGGTGGCGATCGGCGAAGCCGGGCTCGATTACTATTATGACAAGGCGCCGCGCGATGCGCAGGCGCAAGGCTTTCGCACCCATATAGCGGCCGCGCGCCGGACCGGCCTGCCGCTGGTCATCCATTCGCGCGATGCCGACGACGACATGGCGGCGATCCTCGAGGACGAAACAGGGAAGGGCGCTTTCCCCTTCATTCTGCACTGTTTTTCATCCGGGCGCAGGCTGGCCGAAGTCGGCGTGGCGCTGGGCGGCTATGTCTCCTTTTCCGGCATCCTGACCTTCAAGAATTCCACCGAATTGCGCGCCATCGCCGCCGACGTCCCGCGCGATCGGCTGCTGGTCGAAACGGATGCACCCTACCTTGCGCCGGTCCCGCATCGCGGAAAACGCAACGAACCGGCCTATGTGGCGAACACTGCAAAGGTGCTTGCCGAGACCATCGGCGTAAGCGAGGCCGAGATCGCCGATATCACCACCGGGAACTTCTTCAGGCTGTTCACCAAGATGCCGCGTCCCGAAACGGCTGCGGGCTGAGGCATGAGCGACCGGCTGCGCTTTACCATTCTTGGCTGCGGCTCATCGCCCGGCACGCCGCGCATCACCGGCGATTGGGGCAATTGCGACCCCAAGAACCCGAAGAACCGGCGCATGCGCACGGCCGCGCTGGTCGAGCGGATTGCCGCCAATGGCGCGCGCACCACGGTCGTCATCGACACCGGGCCGGATTTCCGCGAGCAGATGCTGCTGGCCTCGGTCAAGCGCATCGACGCGGTCGTCTACACGCATCCGCATGCCGACCACATCCACGGCATCGACGATCTGCGCGGCTATGTGCTCGAGCAACGCCATCGCATCGACATCCATGCCGACGAGCCGACCATGCTGCGGCTGCGCCAGGCATTCCGCTATTGCTTCGAGACGCCATCCGGCAGCTCTTATCCGCCGATCGTCGAGGCTCACATCATCGATCACGCGAGGCCGGTCGTGATCGAAGGCGAGGGCGGCGCCCTCACCTTAGAGCCGCTGCCGCAGTTTCATGGCGATATCATCTCGCTGGGCTTCCGCATCGGCGGGCTTGCCTATTGCCCGGATATCAGCGGCTTCCCGGACGCCACCGCCGAGCGCCTGCGCGGCCTCGACATGCTGGTCATCGATGCGCTGCAGTACAACACGCATCCCAGCCATCTGTCGCTCGGCCAGGCGCTGGAGTGGATCGAGAAGCTGGCGCCGAAGAACGCCGTGCTGACCCATATGCATGTGCCGCTGGATTATGCCGCCGTGATGGCCGAAACGCCGGAGTACGTGGCGCCGGCCTATGACGGCATGGTGGTCGAAATTCCTTACGAGTCAGAACGATAGCGTCAGCTGCTCAGTTTGTGTTGCAGTTCGTCTGTCGAACGTTCGGTAGAGATCTCGAAGGCGCGAAGCGTTGCAGGGAGTAATCCGCGGAGCTCGTCGCCAGCAGCGAAAGCCGCAGCCATTCCTGGGTATGCGCCCGACCCGTTAGTTCCATAATCTATCTTATGCGACTTTCCGGTGTGGCCACAGAGATGTCGAAAGCGCTGCGTCATACAGCCCTGCTCGCCAGCCGCACGGAGCTGTTGCGCATTAACGGGTACGAACAGGAGTCGTCCCTCATTGCGGCAGCAAGTGCTCGGAACTCACCGCCGAACCTCGCGTTGGCCTGGTGAGCGGTTTGAGGACCTTTGCATGCGTTCACGGCTTGAGTTGGCGAGCGGCACGGAATTGTCTTTCCTCACGGCTGGAGAGCCCTCCAAACCGGCTCTTCTGCTTCTTCACGGTTTTCCGAGTTCCTCCAGGACCTTTCGCCACGTTATTCCCGCATTGTCGAAGGTGGCTTATGTGGTTGCGCCCGACATGCCTGGGTTCGGCATGTCCGATGCTCTGCCCGAGCCGTCTTTTGATGGTTTTGCCGATGCGATCTCGGAGTTGCTCGGCCACCTCTCGGTCGGCTCGCGCTACATCTACCTGCATGACTTTGGCGCGCCGGTCGGCCTGCGGATAGCCATGCAGGCTCCCGATGCGGTGTTGGGCTTGATCGTCCAGAACGCCAACGCGCATCGGAGCGGAATGGGGCCATCATGGAAGGCGACGCAGGACTTTTGGGCCAATCCGAACCGCGACAATGAAGCGAAAGCCACCGCGCATCTGACCTTCGAGGGCACGCGCGAACAGTATGTGGCAGGTGTTCCCGACGATGTGGCCGCACAAATTCCGCAGGAGAACTGGGAGGAAGACTGGCGCGTGATGCAGCGCCCCGGAGGCATCGAGACGCAGCGCGCGCTTATTGCAGACTATGGCAACTACGTCGCTGGTTTCGACGCGATTGCCGACTATCTGCAGCGCCGGCAGCCTCGCGCCCTGATGCTGTGGGGTCGGCATGACACGTTCTTTGACCTGGCAGAGACGCTATCATGGATGCAGGCCCTGCCGAGGATGGAAGCACACATTCTCGACGGGCCTCATTTCCTGCTGGAAACGCATGCCAACCAAGCTGCGTCGTTGATGGTCGACTTCCTGGAACGGCAATAAAACAGTCCTTGAGGTCTGGCCGGCCCGAACGCGGCCGACGCCTGGGCTACATTGTCCGGCATCAATGTTCTGGCCACTGCCTGTCGGCCATTTCCGCTCGGCACCGTCTCGCTTGCCTGGCGCTACGGCAGCCGCTTTGTCACGCCCGCGAGGTTCACGCCCAGGGCGTCGAAGCCGCTTTGCGGCACATTCCGGAAGGCGCGCGTGTCGTCGTCACTTTCGACTCCGACAGCCTCGATCCATCGATCATGCCGGGAGTGGCCGCGCGCACGCCCGGCGGCCTCACCTACACGCAAGCGATCGATCTGATCGCAGGCCTCGGCAAGCGGGCGAGGATTGCTGGATTCGACCTTGTCGAGCTTTATCCTCCCGCCGATATTGACGGCGTGTCGGCGCTCACGGCCGCCCGTCTTCTTGTCAACGTGATCGGCGCCATTGTCCGGCAGACCGGCTGAGATCCGATCGGATGGTCTAGAAAAAGCTGTTCAGAAATGCCGATGCCTCGTCTGAAACACCAACGATCTTGTTGGTCGCCTGGCGGTAGAATTTGAAGTTGAGCTCGGTCTCGGGCCGGCCGTCCTTCCAATCCTTGAAGCGCTTGAGCTCATCGCGACCCAAGCGTCTCGTTGCCATGGCGGTGCGGTGGACGGCAACGCTGACGCGCGGCGTCTGCCGTTCGACATCCGGACGTCTGGAAGTGGCCTCGGAGGATGTCACGACGCCGCGGGCGACAAGCCCCTGCCCGCCTTCGTTCTCGCTGGCGAACAGGAAGATGACGTCGCCTTCGGCAATGCGCTTGCCGCCATACATGGTTTTCTGGGCGGCGAACACGAACGTCTCCGCCGCCGGGTCCTCGATTTCGGTCTTGATGGCGTATGCCATGCCCTACGGTTCCCGGCTGAGGCCTATCCGGTAACTCAGCACGCGCCGGCCGGCCGGCTCGATCAGCATGACGCCCGGCTTGTCGGCGAATTCGCCGTCGAAATCGACGGGACTGGCGATGCCGTGCCAGGGCTCGATGCACAGGAAGGGCGCGCCGCCGGGCTTGGACCAGATGCCCAGCTCGTTGAAACCCTGCCAGGACACCTCGATCGCCGGCCCTCGCGCCGCGGCATAGCGCACACTGGTGCTGGCCGGCTTGTCGAGGATGACGGCGTCATCGTCGAACAGTTTTTCGGAAAGCGGCAACGTCTTTCCCTCGATGGGTGTCGGTTGCAGGTCCGGCAGCAGCAGGCCGTCCTTCAGGCGGCGGACCGGCGACGGTTCATTGTCGGCGAAGGTCAGCCGGTAGGCCTCCTTGGGCAGTTCCGGCAGCAGCGGCCAGTTGAACGCCGGATGCGCGCCGATCGAGGCGGGCAGCGGCTCGTCGCCCGTGTTGGCGATCTCGAAGGTCACGCCGAGCTGCCGGGGTTTCAGCTCGTAGCCGATGGCGAGGCGAAAGGCGAAGGGATAGTGCGTTCGCGTCTCGGCATCATCCGTCAGCACCAATGTGCAGGAGGTCGGCCCCTGCTCCGCCCAGGCAAAGCGCCGGTCGCGGGCAAAGCCGTGCTGCGTCATCGGATGGGTTTGGCCGCGATGCCGCAGCTGGTCGCCCTTGAGCCGGCCGACGATCGGGAACAGGACCGGCGAATGACGGCGCCAGACGGGGCCTGCCTGCCACAGAAGCTCGGTGCCGTCGCCATCGCGCAGCGAGACCAGCTCGGCCCCCTGCCCGACGACGGTCGCCGAAATGCCGTCAGCGTGAAGCGTCAGTTGTTCCATTGCGTCCTCGCGGCTGGCTGGTCTGGCCGGCAGGCTAGCAAAAGGCCGCGCGTGAACTCAAGCGCGGCAGGCAGATCTCACCTTGGTCCTGGGCGCCTTGGTGCGCAATCGACAAAAAATGGCCGGAGGTTTCCCTCCGGCCACGCCGAGGTCAGCAGTGTTGCCTGCTACGGTCCGGCTTATTCGCGCTCACCGGTGAAATTCAAGAGCAGCTGGAAGATGTTGATGAAGTTCAGATAGAGCGAGAAGGCGCCGAAGACGGCGAGCTTCTGCTGCGATTCCGCGTCGAAATTCTCAGCATACTGCTCCTTGATGGTCTGCGTGTCCCAGGCGGTCAGGCCGACGAAGACGGCAATGCCGATCACCGAGATGGCGAACTGCAGCGCGGTCGAGCCGAGGAACAGGTTGACCAGGCTGGCGATGACCACGCCGATCAGGCCCATGATCAGAAAGGACGAGAACTGCGTCAGGTCGCGCCTGGTCGTGTAGCCGTAGAGGCTGGTGGCGCCGAACATCGTGGCGGCGATGAAGAAGGTGCGCGCGATGCTGGTCGAGGTGAAGACCAGGAACACCGAGGCAAGCGACAGGCCCATGACGGCGCAGAAGGCCCAGAACATCGCTTGCGCGCCCGAGGCCGACATGGTCTGCATCCTGAACGAGAAGAGCATGACGAAGGCGAGCGGCGCCAGCATCACCACCCATTTCAGCGGGCTGGAGAAGATCGGCACATAGAGCGCGGGTGTCGAGGCCACGAAGAAGGCGACGAGGCCGGTGACGACGAGGCCGAGGCCCATATAGTTGTAGACGCGCAGCATGTGCTTGCGCAGGCCCTGGTCATAGACGGCTCCGGCCTGCACGCCGGCGCCCGTTCGGTATCCCAGATTGGGGCTGTTCATTTGGTTCTCCTTGGTTCTTGGTAGAGGTCTGTTTTCAGTAGAGCGTTCTGGCGAGTTTCTCGGCGGCATGGTCGAGATTGCCGGCGCCGCTGCGTCCGACCACGGCATAGGCGACCTCGCCGATCTGGAAATACGCAGTCGAAATGTCATTGGAGGGCGCGACCGTGGGCTTCACGACGTCGAACGTGCCGGGCCTGATGGCGAACAGCGAGACGAGACCGAGATCCTTGGTCTCGACCGCCACCTCGACGCTCGGCCCGAATTGCGAGGGGTAGACCTGGACGTCGCGGATCTTCCAGTCGTCGGGCAGCGACGGCATGACGATCGCGGTGGCGGCGCGGATCTCGTCGGCATCGTAGCCCGGCGCCTCCTGCTGCGACGGCATCGTCTCGCGCACCAAAGTCGTGCGGTGCGCCCTGACCGCATCCTCGACATAGGCCGGCGGCTGCGTCGAGGCGACCACCTTGGTCACCGCGATCGGCCCGAAAATGCCGTTGGCCAGCCAGCCCGCCGCGACCAGCACGGCCGCGGCCGCGGCCCGCTGCAGCACGGCAAGGATACGTCCCCTGGCAAGTGCCCTTTCCAGCCGCCGCGCCGCTTCTGTCGTGGCCGGACGCGCCATGCCGATGGGGCCTGCAAGCGCAACTCGCAGTTCATCGCGCGTCCTCAAATCGGACATCACGCGCGCCGCCGCTTCCGGGCGCGCGGCGAGGAACGCCTCGACCTCGATGCGGCGGGCGACATCCAGTTGATCGTCGACATAGGCGTCGAGATCGGCATCGGTCACGGGGTCGACAATGGCGGTCATTGATCGTCTCCCACGATCCTGAGATGAGGCTTGGTCTTCGGCGTCGCGCCTTCTTCCATCTCGCGCAGCGCGGCACGCGCGCGGCCGATGCGCGACATCAGCGTTCCGAGCGGCACGCCGATGACTTCGGCGGCCTGCTGATAGGAAAGCCCCTCGATAGCAACGAGATGGAGCGCTGAGCGCTGCTCCTCCGGCAGCGAAAGAAACGCTTCCCGCACTTGCGACAGGCGCACCGAATGGTCCTGTGCTGCCGGCATGCTTTGGTCCGCAACAAGGCCGGCCTGTTCGATGCGCGCCGCCTCGGAGCGGCGCGAGCGCATGCGGTCGATGAAGATGTTGTGCACGATCGCCAGAAGCCAGGCACGCAAATTGCCGCCCGAGCGAAAGGTCGCGCGTCGCTCATAGGCGCGCACCAGCGCGTCATGGACGAGATCCTCAGCGTCGGCGCTGTCGCGCGTCAGCGAGCGCGCGTAGCGCCGCAGCGACCCCAACTGCCCGACGATGTCGAAGCGTGCCATCGACCGTTTCATGCCCTGTTTACGGAGCATGTAGGGATTTTAATCCCCTGCCCGGCATTTCTTTTCGTGCCGCCCGTGTCTGAGGAAACCGCTGGCGCGGCGGGGTCGATTTGCGTATCAATCCGCCGCCATTGGAGTCCTTTTCGATGTTCGAGACCCTGCAGCCCGCCCCCGCCGACAAGATCCTTGCCCTGATCGGCCTCTATCGCAACGACCCGCGGCCCGGCAAAGTCGACCTCGGTGTCGGCGTCTACAAGGACATCGACGGCAGGACGCCGGTGATGCGCGCCGTGCGCGAGGCCGAGAAGCGGCTGCTGGCCAGCCAGGACACCAAGACCTATCTCGGCCTTGCCGGCGATGCCGGCTTCAACGCCGCCATGATCAAGCTCGCCTTCGGCGAGAAGGCCGACCCTTCGCGCATCCGCGCGGCACAGGCGCCGGGCGGATCCGGCGCGCTCAGGCTGGTGGCGGAGCTTCTGCAGCGCACGCGCGCCGGCGCGACCGTGTGGCTGTCCGACCCGACCTGGCCGAACCATCTGCCGGTGATGCGCGCCGCCGGTCTGCAAGTCCGCGACTATCCTTATTTCGATGCTGCTTCCGGCGCTGTCCGCTTCGACGAGATGCTGGCGACGCTCAAGATGGCCAACAGTGGCGATGTCGTGCTGCTGCATGGCTGCTGCCACAATCCGACCGGCGCCAATCTGGATGCCGCGCAGTGGGCCAAGGTCGCCGACGTGCTGCTGGAGCGCGGTCTGCTGCCTTTCGTCGACATTGCCTATCAGGGCTTTGGCGAGGGCCTCGACGCCGACGCCGCCGGTCTGCGGCTCTTGGCCGGCAAGGTGCCGGAAATGGTCGTCGCCTCGAGCTGCTCGAAGAATTTCGCCGTCTATCGCGACCGCGTCGGCGCGGCGATGGTCATGGCCAAGGACGGCACCCAGGCGGACGTGGCGATGAGCCAGATGCTGGCGGCGGCGCGCGCGCTCTATTCGATGCCGCCGGATCATGGTGCGGCGGCGGTGCGCATGGTGCTGGAGGACGCCAGCCTGAGAAAGGATTGGGAGACGGAGCTCGAGGAGATGCGGCTGCGCATGCTCAGGCTGCGCGTCGCCTTCGCCGAAGCCCTCAGGCGTCAGTCCAACTCCGATCGCTTCGATTTCGTCGCCAGCCATCGCGGCATGTTTTCGCGGCTCGGCTTGACCGAGGCGCAAGTCGAACGCCTGCGCACCGAGCACGCCGTCTATATGGTGGGCGACAGCCGCATCAACGTGGCCGGCCTGCCGGAGGACGGCATGGACGATCTCGCCAAGGCGATCGTTTCGGTGCTTGACTGAGGCTGTGGACAACTCGTTTCGGTGTCCGGCCAGGATTGGTCGGACGCTGACCGCGGGATAGGCTCAATTCATGAAGCCCTCCAAGGACATTTCCCGGCTGATCGAGATCATGGCGGCGCTGCGAGCGCCGAAGACCGGCTGCCCCTGGGATATCGAGCAGAATTTTACGACCATCGCGCCCTACACGATCGAGGAGGCCTATGAAGTGGCCGACGCGATCGCGCGCGGCGATTTCGACGATCTGCGCGAGGAGCTGGGCGATCTGCTGCTGCAGGTCGTCTACCATGCGCAGATGGCCGAGGAGATCGGCGAGTTCGCTTTCGGCGATGTCGTCGAGGCCATCACCACCAAGATGATCCGCCGCCATCCGCACGTCTTCGGCGACGAGAAGGCGCGCAGCGCCGGCATGGCCAAGGGCATGTGGGAGAAGATCAAGGCGGTTGAAAAAGCCGAGAAGCGCAACGCCCGGCTCGCGCGCGGGCTCGATCCGGAAGATCACGGCAAAGGCTATCTCGACAGCGTGCCGGTCGCGCTCCCTGCCCTGACGCGCGCCCTGAAGCTGCAGGAGAAGGCAGCGCGCGTCGGCTTCGACTGGAGCGAGGCAGCCCCGATCCTCGACAAAATAGAGGAAGAGATCGGCGAATTGCGCGAGGCGCTCGCCTCCGGTGACGCGGCTCCGATCAAGGATGAGTTCGGCGACATGCTGTTTGCCGTCGTCAATCTCGGCCGCCACCTCAAGCTCGATTCGGAAGCGGCGCTCAGCGGCACCAACGACAAGTTCCGGTCGCGCTTTCACTATGTCGAGCAAGCCTTGGAGGCTTCGGGCGGTTCACTGGAGAAGGCAACGCTCGACGAAATGGAAGCGCTCTGGCAGGAGGCCAAAAGCGGCAAGGAATCAGCCGATTAGCTGCCCTTGCGATGCAGGCGGCTCTCGATTTCCCGCCTGGCGCTATGCGTGGCCGTGAGCGAGAGGGTGACGCTGCCGTCTTCATTGTCGGTGCGCGAAACGACGTCGCCGTTGCGGTAGAGCCAGTCGACTTGGCCGAGCTGAGCCGGGCTCAACGTCACGGTCATCGTTTCCAGCTCGCCCGACACCCGAGTTTCGATGAGTGCTTTCAGCGTGTCCAGTCCTTCGCCGGTCACCGCTGAAATGGCTATCGGCGGAGACTTGCCGCTTGCCCCTTCGTCAAGCAGCCGCTCGCGATTGCCTTCGTCTAGGAGATCAATCTTGTTCCAGACCTCGATCACGCGGTTCGCGTCGGCGGCGTCGACGCCGAGATCGCCAAGGATGCGTTCGACGTCCTCAGCCTGGGCGGCCGTGTCCGGATCCGAGATGTCGCGCAGATGAAGTACCAGATCCGCCTCGACCACCTCTTCCAGCGTTGCCCGGAAGGCCGCCACCAGATGCGTCGGAAGGTCGGAAATGAAGCCCACCGTGTCGGACAGGATGACCGGCGTGCCGTGCGGCAGCCGCACGCGCCGCAACGTCGGGTCAAGCGTTGCGAACAGCATGTCCTCGGCCAGCACCCCTGCCCCGGTCAACCGGTTGAACAGCGTCGACTTGCCGGCATTGGTGTAGCCGACGATCGCCACCACCGGGAAAGGCACCTTCTTGCGCTTGGCGCGATGCAGGTCGCGTGTGCGCCGCACCGTTTCCAGCTCATGCTTCAGCTTGGTGATCTTGTCCTGCAGGATGCGACGGTCGGATTCGATCTGGGTTTCGCCGGGACCGCCGAGGAAGCCGGCGCCGCCGCGCTGCCGCTCGAGGTGAGTCCAGCTCCGCACCAGGCGGCCCTTCTGGTAGTTGAGATGGGCGAGCTCGACCTGCAGCGTGCCTTCCTTGGTGCGCGCCCGCTCGCCGAAGATCTCGAGGATGAGCCCGGTGCGATCAAGCACCTTGGCGTTCAGTTCCTTTTCGAGATTGCGCTGCTGCACCGGGGTCAGCGGATGGTCGACAATGACCAGTTCCGCCTTGCGTTCCTTCACGATATCCGCGAACTCGGCCACCTTGCCGCTGCCGAGCAGCGTGGCCGGCCGCGGATCGGCAACCGTCACCACCGCGGTGTGAACCGGGTTGAGATCGATGGCGCTGGCAAGGCCGACCGCTTCGTCGTGGCGTGCATCCGCCGAACGGCTCAGACGCGGGCGACTCGACTCATCGTCGCCGCGCTGCTGGCGGGTAAGCACCGGCACAATGACAACGGCCCGGGTCGGATCCTTGGATTCCGGCCCGAGTTGATGTTCTTGTTTCCCGCGAACGCTGCGGTCCGCGTCCTTATCACGTGCCAATCAGGCGCCCTGGCTTTCCTCGCCATCGAACATCTGAACCGGCTGGCTCGGCATAATCGTGGAAATGGCGTGCTTGTAGACGAGCTGGGAGTGCCCGTCACGCCGCAACAACACACAAAAATTGTCGAACGAAGTGACGACACCGGTCAGCTTCACGCCGTTGATGAGGAAGATGGTAAGTGGATTTTTGCTCTTGCGAACTGAATTCAGGAACAGGTCCTGAAGGTTTTGCGATCGTTCCGCCATTTTTCTTGTCTTTCGCCGATCCCCTTCGGTTTGCGGGCCAATGCGCCAAATTACGCGGCGCCTGTCAAGCGAGCAAACCCCCTCTTGCCGACACAATGGCAAGCAGAATGAGATAGTTGAGGTTAATTCCAGTTGTGCGGTTATCAGGCTGGACTTTTTTCCGCAACGTCAAAAAAGGCCTGCCGCAACGAAAGTGTCATGGAACCAGGATGTCCATTTGCGATCGGCGCGCCGTCAATTTCGACCACCGGCATGGCGATTGTCGTCGCCGAACTGATGAACGCTTCCCTGGCCGCCTTGGCCTCGGTGACCGAAAAACCACGTTCTTCGATCTTGAGGCCGAGCTTTGCGGCGACGTCGAAAAGCGTCGTGCGGGTGATGCCGCGCAGGATGCCGTGCTCGGCCGGCCGGGTCACCAGGACGCCGTCGCGTGTGACGATCCAGGCGTTGGACGAGCCGCCTTCCTTGACGTTGCCGTCGGTGTCGACGAACCAGGCTTCCTGGGCGCCGGCTTCCTTGGCCTTCTGCTTGGCGAGCACATTGGGCAAGAGGCCCGTGCTCTTGATGTCTACGCGGTCCCAGCGATTCTCAGGCACTGTGATGACCTTGATGCCGGCTTCCACCCGCTTCGCCGCCGCGGCCGGATCGGCCTTTCTGGCGGTTATGACCAGGGAAGGCCTCGTGCCTGCCGGCGGAAACACGAACTCACGGCTGGCGACGCCGCGTGTCACCTGCACATAGACAAGGCCGTTGATGACGCCGTTGCGATTGACCACCTCGCGCAGCAGCATCGGCAGGACGCCTTCCGAGACCGGCCAGGCGATCGAAAGTTCCTTCAGCGAGCGCTTGAGCCGGGCAAGATGACGCGGCATGTCGACGATATGGCCGCGCGCCACTTCGCAGACCTCATAGACGCCGTCCGCGAACTGATAGCCACGGTCCTCAACATGGACGCTGGCTTGGGCATGGACGACATAGCGCCCGTTGACATAGGCAATGCGCGGCATGGGCATCCTCAGGGAAATATCGGGCTTTCTTAGGCGATTCCGCCCCTGCCGTAATGAACAATCGCGTGGGCCAAGCCGGCCCTGGCAAGCCGGCCCTGGGGAATCTTACGCAATTCCGGACGGACAGCTACGGCGAAACCGCCGAGCCTAACCGCTGCGCACCTTTCCTGGAATTGCTTTACACACCCAGCGACTTCAGCTTGCGGTGGAGCGCCGAGCGTTCCATGCCGATGAACTCGGCCGTCTTCGAGATGTTGCCGCCGAAGCGGTTGATCTGGGCGATCAGATAGTCCTTCTCGAATTGCTCGCGGGCCTCGCGCAACGGCAGCGCCATGATGTGCTGGTCCGACTGGTTGGGCGTGCGTGGCATCACGTCGCCGATCTCGGAGGGCAGAAGATCCGCGGTGATCGGCGCATCGGCCTCTTCGCCGCGCGCCAGAATCATCAATCGCTCGACATTGTTGCGCAGTTGGCGAACGTTGCCCGGCCAGTTATGCGCCTGCAGCACGGCCAGCGCATCGTCGCCGATGCGGCGCGGCTTGATGCCTGCCTGGCGCGCGATCTGCTTCATGAAATTGTCGACGAGATAGGGAATGTCCTCGCGCCGCTCGGCGAGTCCCGGCACGATGACCGGAACCACCGCCAGGCGATGGTAAAGGTCCTCGCGGAAGCGGCCGTCGGCGATCATCGCTTCGAGATTCTGCGAGGTCGAAGAGATGATGCGGACATCGACCTTGACGCGCTTGGTGCCGCCTACCCGCTCGAATTGCTGCTCGACCAGCACGCGCAGGATCTTGTTTTGCGTTTCGCGCGGCATATCGGCGACTTCGTCGATGTAGAGGATGCCGCGATGCGCCTCTTCCAGCGCGCCGACCTTGCGCTCGGTGCCGTTCGATTCTGTACCGAACAGCTCGATCTCCATGCGTTCGGGCGTGATGGTGGCCGCGCTCAGTGTCACGAATGGACCGGTCTTGCGCGACGAAAGCGTGTGGATGGCGCGCGCCGTCAGTTCCTTGCCGGAGCCTGAGGGACCGACGATCATGACGCGGCTGTTGGTGGGCGCGACGCGCTCGATGGTCTGCCGCAGCTGGCTCATCGCCGACGACATGCCGATCAGGTCGAAGGTCTCGCCGCTGCGCTGCTTGAGGTCGGAAACCTCGCGCCGCAGCTTGGACGTCTCCAGCGCGCGCTCTGCGACCAGGATGAGGCGATCGGCCTTGAACGGCTTCTCGATGAAGTCGTACGCGCCGCGCCGGATGGCCGACACCGCCGTCTCGATGTTGCCGTGGCCGGAAATCATCACCACCGGCATGTTCGGGTGCATGGTCTTGATCTCGTCGAGCAACGCCAGGCCGTCGAGGCGCGAACCCTGCAGCCAGATGTCGAGGAAAATCAGCCGCGGCGCGCGATCGGCGATCGCCGCGAGCGCGCTGTCGGCATCATGCGCCGTGCGTGTTTCATGACCCTCGTCGCTCAGGATACCGGCGACAAGTTCGCGGATGTCTTCCTCGTCATCGACGATGAGAATGTCAGACGCCATTACCGACCTTTTCAGTTTCTCTTTCGTGTTCGCTTCGACCTTCACCGCGTGGCGGCGCGGCTACGATCGTCGCCGGGGGCAGGATGATCGAGATCATCGCGCCCCGGCCACCATGGAAATCCGCTGGCGCGTCGTGCAATTCGAGACGGCCGCCATGGTCTTCCACGATCTTCTTGACGATAGCGAGACCAAGCCCGGTGCCCTTCTCGCGTGTCGTCATATAGGGCTCGAGAAGCCTTTGACGATTCTCGCGCGGCAGCCCCTTGCCGTTATCGATAACGTCGATTCGTATGGCGCCATCTTGGCGCCCGGCCTGAATCCGGATTGTGCCGTCCGAACGGTCCTGCGCATCAAGTCCGTCGATCGCCTCGGCCGCGTTCTTGATGACGTTGCCGAAGGCCTGCGCCATCAGGCGGCTGTCGAAAGTGCCTTTCAACGGCTCGCTGCCGAAATCACGTTCGAAGGCGATGTCGGAGCGGCTGACCTCGACCAGGAAGGACGCCTCGCGCAGCGATTCACGCAGGTCGATAGCCTTCATCTCGGGCTTCGGCATGCGGGCAAAGGCCGAGAATTCGTCGACCATGCGGCCGATGTCCTCGACCTGGCGGATGATGGTATCGGTGCACTGGTCGAAGACCTCGCGGTCCTCGGTGATGACCTTGCCGTAGCGGCGCTTGATGCGCTCGGCCGAAAGCTGGATCGGCGTCAGCGGGTTCTTGATCTCATGCGCGATGCGCCGCGCGACATCGGCCCAGGCCGACGAGCGCTGCGCCTGGACGAGATCGGTGATGTCGTCGACCGTGACCACATAGGATTTCTCTTCCTCGCCGTCGTCAGCGGCTTCGACGGTGACCTGGACATTGAAGGTGCGCTCCAGGCCGCTGCGGAAGAAGGTCACCTGCTCGCGATAGACCGGCTTGCCGGACTGCCGCCCGATCTCGAAGACGCGGCCGACAAGCGGCAGGACCGCCGAAAGGTTCTGGCCGAGCGTCGCATTTGCCGAAATCGCCAGCATGGTTTCGGCCGAGCGATTGACGATGGTGATGATGCCGTAAGGGTCGACGCCGATGACGCCGGCGGTGACACCGGCCAGCACGGCCTCGGAGAAGCGCCGCCGCTCGTCGATCAGATCCTTGGCCGAGAGCAGCTCGTTGCGCTGCGATTTGAGCTCCAGGATCATGTTGTTGAAGGTCTCGCCGAGCGAGGCGACGTCGCCATCGGACTGGCGCACCGGAACGGCAGCGTCGAGATTGCCGGTCGCCACCTCGTCGGCGGCGCCGATCAGCTGGCGGATCGGCCGCACGATCCGGTCGGCGACCGCGATGCCGGTCCAGATAGCGGAGAGCGTGATGATCAGCGTGAGCGACAGATAGGGCAGCGCGAAAGCGACCTGAGAGGTCCGGCGGTTGTCCTCGAGATTGCGGTATTCGTCGGTGTTGGACCTGACGATCTGGCGCGCCTTGATCACGTCGGGATCGACGAGCCGGATCGTATACAGGTAAAGCCCTTCGATCTCCCGCAGCTTGATGATGGCGCCCATGATGTTGCGGGTGCGCGGCTCGATCAGCACCGGCTTGCCGTCGGACGCGGTGTCGACAGCGCCCGAGGGCGGCTCTGGCATGGGAAAGTCGGCGTCGGTCTTGGCGTTCATGACGAACGAGCCATCCGGCTTGATCAGGGCCGCATGCGCCAGTCCGCGCCCGACGGCTTCCTTGTTCAACAGGTCGAGGAAACCGCCTCGGTCGAGGCCGTAGAGCGTGCGCGAGGCGTCGAGATCGTACGCCATGGACAATGTCGTGCCCTGCAGGTTGCGCGCGTTCTCCTGCACATAGGCGTCGGCAATCGACAGCGACGAGTTGACGATCGTCTTGGTGCGGATTTCGAACCAGCGGTCGAGGCCGATGTCGAGCGTGATCGAGGCGATGATCGCCACCATGATGGCCGGAATGGCGGCAACCAGCGCGAACATGGCGACGATGCGCACATGCAGCCGCGAGGCGGCCCTGCCATGGCGCCGCGCCAGGACGATGCGGCGCACCTCGCGGGCGATCAAGGCGATGAGGAACAGGACAAAGACGGCATTGGCCGCGATCAAGGCCCAGGTCGCGTGGGCCGTCGGCGCTATCGGCGTTGCGCCGACCAGGATCGCGAACGAGATCGCCGCCGTGATCATCGCGCCGGCAATCGCGACGACGCCCGGCAACGCCAGCAACCGTCGCCCGTCACGCGCGCCGGTCTGGTTGAAAAGCGGTTGGTTCAGGGTCGGAGCCTCAGCTGCCATGTCGCGGTACAGAGTCGATCATCGCGTCGGATGTATGCAACGCATTGTGGCGATTATGCAACAAGTGTGGCCGGGAAGATAATCTTTCCCAGACAAAATTCACCGAGGTGACGAGGTGACGCTATGGCTGCCTGGCCGATTTGTAGACGTTGACGCCGAGTTCGCGGATCTTCTTGCGCAGCGTGTTGCGGTTGAGCCCCAAAAGTTCCGCCGCCTTGATCTGGTTGCCGCGCGTCGCCGTCATCGAAGCCAGCACCAGCGGATACTCGACCTCGGCAAGAATGCGCTGGTAGAGCCCGGCCGGCGGCAATTCGCCGGCGAAGGAGGCGAAATATCGCTGCAGGAAGTGCTCGACTGCCTGGCCGATCGACAGATCGTCGGGGATGAGCGCGCCGCCGTCGGGCACGACCGGCCTTTCGCCGGTTTTCAGCTCGGATTCAATGATTTCCGACGAAATTTCGTCCTGCGAGTAGAGGGCGGCCAGCCGGCGCACCAGGTTTTCCAACTCGCGCACGTTGCCCGGCCAGGGGTAGCGCTTCATGAGCTCGATGCCGCCGGACGAAATGCGCTTGGTCTGCAAGCCCTCGCTGGCGCCCTGCTTGAAGAAGTGCCGCACCAGATCGGGGATGTCCTCGGAACGCTCGCGCAGCGCCGGCAGCCTCAGCGGCACGACATTGAGGCGATAGAACAGGTCCTCGCGGAAGAGGCCCTGGTTGATGAGCGTGCGCAGATCCTTGTTTGTAGCCGCGACGATACGCACGTCGGTCTTGATCGGCGTGCGGCCGCCGACCGTAGTGTATTCGCCCTGCTGCAGCACGCGCAGCAGCCGGGTCTGCGCTTCCATCGGCATGTCGCCGATCTCATCGAGGAACAGCGTGCCGCCCTCGGCCTGTTCGAAACGGCCGCTGGAGCGGTTCTGTGCCCCGGTGAAGGCGCCCTTCTCGTGGCCGAACAGTTCCGATTCGATCAGGTCGCGCGGAATCGCCGCCATGTTGATGGCCACGAACGGGCCGCCGCGGCGGCGGCCATATTCATGCAGCGCGCGCGCCACCAGCTCCTTGCCGGTGCCGGACTCGCCGCTGATCATGACCGTGAGGTCGGTCTGCATCATGCGCGCCAGCATGCGGTAGATATCCTGCATGGCGGCGGAGCGACCAACCAGCGGCATCGTCTCCGGCTGGTCTTCCGCGCGGGCATCGAGCTTCGGCCGCTTCGGCTCGGCCAGCGCCCGGTTGACGATGTTGAGCAGCTCCGTCAGGTCGAACGGCTTCGGCAGATATTCGTAGGCGCCGGTCTCGGAGGCGCGGATGGCGGTCATGAACGTGTTTTGCGCGCTCATGACGATGACCGGCAGCTCGGGCCGCGCCTTCTTGATGCGCGGCAGCATGTCGAAGGCGTTTTCGTCCGGCATCACCACATCGGTGATGACGAGATCGCCCTCGCCCGCCGCGACCCAGCGCCACAGCGTCGAGGCGTTGGAGGTGACGCGCACCTCGTGGCCGACCCGCGACAGCGCCTGGTTGAGCACGGTGCGGATGGCCGCATCGTCGTCGGCGACGAGAATATTGCCGCGAGCGGTCATGTGCGGTCTCCTTCAGCTTCCTCGCCTGCGCCGGGCGCGGTCTCCTTCCAGGCCGGAAGCAGGATGCGGAATGTCGTCCCGCGCGGCGTCGAATCGCATTCGATGATGCCGCCATGCTCGCCGACGATCTTGGCTACCAGCGCCAGCCCAAGTCCTGAGCCATTGGGTTTGGTGGTGATGAACGGATCAAACAGGATCGGCAGGATGTCCTCGGAGACGCCGGGCCCGTTGTCATGCACGCAGAACTCCAGCGGCAACGAGACGCGGTCCTGCGTCCCGGGCACGGAAACGCGGATGCCAGGGCGGAAAGCCGTCGAGAGCATGATCTCGCCCTGCGGGTCGGCGCCGATCGCCTCGGCGGCGTTCTTCACCAGATTGAGGAAGACCTGGATCAGTTGGTCGCGATTGGCGAAGACCGGAGGCAATGATGGATCATATTCCTCCAAGATCTTGATCCGCCTTGCAAAACCATTCTTGGCAATCGCCTTCACATGATCGAGAACGACGTGGATGTTGACCGGATAGCGCTCGATCGGCCGCTCGTCGGAAAACACCTCCATGCGGTCGACCAACGAGACGATGCGGTCAGTCTCGTCGGTGATCAGCCGGGTCAGCGCGCGGTCCTCGTCGGAGGCCGACAACTCAAGCAATTGAGCGGCGCCGCGGATGCCGGAGAGCGGGTTCTTGATCTCATGCGCCAGCATGGCGGCCAGGCCGGTGACTGAGCGCGCGGCACCGCGATGTGTCATCTGGCGGTCGATCTTGTCGGCCATCGACCGTTCCTGGAACATGACCACGATCGAGCCGGGAAACTCCGGCACCGGCGCGACATAGAGGTCGACCATCTTCTCGATGCCGAGGCGCGGCGACGAGACGTCGACGCGGTATTCGTTGACCGGCGCGCGGCGTTCGCGCACCTGGTCGACCAGCGTCAGCAACGGGCTGCCGAAGGGCACCAGCTTGGACAGCGTGTTGCGGGCGAGCATGGTCGCGCTGGAGCGGAAGAAGTCCTCGGCATCGGCATTGGCAAAAGTGATAAAGCCGTCGAGGTCGACCATGATGACCGGGCGGCGGATGGTGTTGAGCACGATATTGGCGGCATCCGCCATATCGGCCGGCTGGGGAACGTTGGCCTTCATGCCGCGCTCCGCAGGCTGATCGAGGACAAGCTGTCAGTGAACGCGCGGCGCAGCTCGGCGACGACTTCCCGCGGGTCGAAGGAAGTCAGAATGCGTTTGCGCTGCTCGGCTGAAACATCGGCCGTATGGCGGTCAAGATACCAGCCGAGATGCTTGCGCGCTTGGCGCAGGCCGCTTTCGATACCGTAGAGCGAGAGCATGTCCTCGTAGTGGGACACGACGTAGTCGGCGAGCGCTCGCGGCATGCGCGGAATTGCTTGCGCGCTTGCACCGGCGGCGGTTGTGGCAATGTCGCCAGCGATCCATGGTGCGCCATAGTGCGCGCGGCCGATCATCACCGCGTCTGCTCCGGACTGTTCGAGGATTGTCGCCGCCTCTTCCGGCGAGCCGACATCGCCATTGGCCACCACGGGTATCGATACAGCTTCCTTGACGCGCGCGATGGCGCGCCAATCGGCCTTCCCCTGGTAGAACTGGCAGCGCGTGCGGCCATGCACTGTCACCATCTTGACGCCGGCCTGTTCGGCGCGGCGGGCCAGCACCGGCGCGTTGAGCGCGCTTTCGTCCCAGCCGAGCCGCATCTTGACCGTCACCGGCACCGAAACGGCGCTGACCACTGCCTCGATCAGCGACAGCGCATGGTCGAGGTCGCGCATCAGCGCCGAACCGGCATAGCCGCCGGTCACCTTCTTCGCAGGGCAGCCCATGTTGATGTCGATGATATCAGCGCCCTCGCCCGCCGCTATGCGCGCGCCCTCGCCCATATGGATAACCTCGCGGCCGGCCAACTGAACCATATGCACCGGCAGGCCGGAATGGCGGATGCGCAGGTCGCAGCCGGCCCTGCCCTTGGCCAGTTCGCCGCTTGCCACCATTTCCGACACGACCAGCCCCGCGCCATGCGCGTGGGCGCGCTGCCGGAACGGCTCGTCGGTGATGCCCGACATCGGCGCCAGAAAAACGCGATTGCGGATTCTCACGCCGCCGACATCGAGTGGCGATGCCAAAGTGGTCAGTTCAACCATGCACAAAAACCAAGCATGTTCAATCGTTGCACATTCTCTAGCCAGAAGTGTGGCATTGTGCAACGCGCAATGACGTCACATTAAGGCGCATTTTGGAAAATGCTGGCCTTCGGCCATCACGCCGACTAGGACCGATCGGAATGAGCGAGGCAAGCGAAAAGCAAGCGGCGGGCCCAAGCGGTGGGATCGGGGTGGTGATCGTTGCCGCCGGACGCGGCGCGCGCGCCGGACAGGCCGACGGTCCGAAGCAATATCAGCGCATCGGCGGCCGTGCCGTCATCGCGCATACATTGGATATCTTCCTCTCGCATCCAATGATCGGCCCGGTGGTCGTGGCGATCCATGCCGACGATGCCGAACTCTTCCAACGCGCGGCCGAGGCGCATGGCGATCGTCTTGTCGCCGTGATCGGCGGCCCTTCGCGCCAGGCTTCCGTCCGGCTCGGCCTCCTGGCGCTGAGGGACCAGGCACCCGCAAAAGTGCTGGTGCACGATGCCGTACGCCCGTTCGTCGATGCCGGGCTGATCGACCGCACCATCGAGGCGATCGGCGAGCGCCAGGGCGCGCTGCCGGCGCTGCCCGTCGCCGATACGCTGAAGCGGGAATCGGCTGCCGGCATGATCGACGAGACGGTGTCGAGAGCCGGCCTTCATGCGGCGCAGACGCCGCAGGGCTTTCCGTTCTGGCCGCTGCTCGCCGCGCACGAAAAGGCGCATCATTTGGGGAAAACGGAATTCACCGACGACGCGGCGATCGCCGAATGGGCGCAGATACCGGTCAAGATCGTTCCGGGATCGCCGGACAACGTCAAACTCACCTGGGCAAGGGATATTGCATTGGCCGACCAGCGGCTCTTGAGCGCGCAGCAACGCTTCCCTGATATTCGCACCGGCAATGGCTACGACGTGCATGCCTTCGAGCCCGGCGACCATGTAACGCTCTGTGGCGTCGCCATTCCCTACGAGCGAAAACTGTCCGGCCATTCGGACGCCGATGTCGGGCTGCATGCGCTGACCGACGCGTTGCTTGCCACCTGCGGCGCCGGCGACATAGGCACGCATTTCCCGCCGTCCGACCCGCAATGGAAGGGAGCGGCCTCGAAGATCTTCGTCGAGCATGCGGCAAAGCTGGTGCGCGAGCGTGGCGGCCGCATCGCCAATGCCGACATCACGTTGATCTGCGAGGCGCCGCGCGTCGGGCCGCATCGCGCGGCGATGACGGAGGCGCTTTCGGCCATGCTCGGCATCGCGCGCGAGCGCATTTCGATCAAGGCGACAACCAACGAGAAGCTGGGCTTTGTCGGGCGTGGCGAAGGCATCGCCGCGATCGCCACCGCCAGCGTCGTCTACCCGGGAGAGGTGCCGGCATGAGCAACGCCGAACTCGCTATCGCTTTGCTCCAGGCCTGTCAGCAGCGCGGCATCATGCTGGCGACGGCCGAAAGCTGCACCGGCGGCCTGATCATCGCGGCGCTGACCGACATCGCCGGGTCCTCCGCGGTGGTCGATCGCGGCTTCATCACCTATTCCAACGAAGCCAAGATGGAGATGCTCGGCGTCTCCGCCGCCACGCTCGATGCGCATGGCGCGGTCTCGCGCGAGACGGTTCTGGAAATGGCGGCGGGCGCGCTGGCGCATTCGCAGGCAAGCCTGTCGCTCGCCGTCACCGGCATTGCCGGCCCCAGCGGCGGCTCGGCCGACAAGCCGGTCGGTCTTGTCTGGTTCGGGATAGCGCTTGCCGGACAGCCGGTTATCGCCGAGCGGCAGCTGTTCGGTCACAAGGGCCGCGAATTCATCCGGCACGAGACGGTGCGGCACGCGCTGCAGCTTGGGCTGCGCGCGCTCGGTGAGCGTTAGGCTTGCTTCACCCCATAGATGACGTCTGCCCGTTTCTCGAAGGCTTCCGAGAACATGCGGAAGGCGCGATCGAACATCGTGCCCATCACCGCGCCCAGGATGCGGCTCTTGAATTCGTAGTCGATGAAGAAATGCACCTCGCAGCCGCCGCCAGCGGGATCGAAGCGCCAAATATTGCTGAGATATTTGAACGGACCGTCGATGTATTTGACATCGATGGCATGCTCGGCCGGATTGAGCAGCACCTGCGTGGTAAAGGTCTCGCGGATCGCCTTGTAGCCGATGCTCATGTCGGCAACCAGGATGGTGCGGCCGTCGCGCTCCTTGCGAGAGCGCACGGTGAGCGACTCACAGAGCGGCAGGAATTGCGGATAGGCCTCGATGTCCGCAACCAGCGCGAACATCTCTTGCGGCGTGTGCGCGACGCGGCGTGTCGCCTCGAATTTCGGCATTGAAGGTCAGCTGGCCTTCGCGAGCTGCGCCTCGCGCGCCGCGCGCAACCTGGCGAAATCCTCGCCGGCGTGATGCGAGGAGCGGGTCAGCGGGCTCGAAGCCATCAGAAGGAAGCCCTTGGTCTTGCCTATCGTCTCATAGGACTTGAACTCGTCCGGCGGGATGAAGCGGATCACCGGATGGTGCTTCTTCGAGGGCTGCAGGTACTGGCCGATGGTCATGAAGTCGACATTGGCCGAACGCAGATCGTCCATCAATTGCAGCACCTCGTTCCGCTCCTCGCCGAGGCCGACCATGATGCCGGATTTGGTGAAGATCGACGGGTCGAGTTCCTTGACCCGCTGCAAAAGCCGGATCGAGTGGAAATAACGCGCGCCGGGACGGACCGTCAGGTAATTCGACGGCACGGTTTCGAGATTATGGTTGAAGACGTCGGGCTTGGCCGCGACGACGATCTCCAGCGCGCCGTCCTTGCGCAGGAAGTCGGGCGTCAGGATCTCGATCGTCGTCGAGGGCGTCGCCGCGCGGATGGCGCGGATGACGTCGGCGAAATGCTGCGCGCCGCCATCGGCCAGGTCGTCGCGGTCGACCGAGGTGATGACGACGTGGCTCAGCCCCATCTGCTTGACGGCGTGCGCGACGCGCGCCGGCTCATCCGCATCGAGCGCGGTCGGGATACCGGTCGCGACATTGCAGAAGGCGCAGGCGCGCGTGCAGATCTCGCCCATGATCATGAAGGTGGCGTGCTTCTTGTCCCAGCACTCGCCGATATTCGGGCAGCCGGCCTCCTCGCACACCGTCACCAGCTTGTGCGACTTCACGATCTCGCGCGTTTCAGCATAGCCCTTGGAAACCGGCGCCTTGACGCGGATCCAGTCGGGCTTGCGCAGCACCTCCTGGTCGGGCCGGTGCGCCTTCTCGGGATGCCGCGGGCGCGGCCGGTTGGCGATCGTGTCTACGACTGTGACCATCTCAAACCCTTCGCGGCCGCGATTTCGCCAGCCACCTGTCTTTCGTCATCTAGGACTTTTCGAGGCAAAGAAAAAGGCCGTGGCAGCGCATGCCGCCACAGCCTTTTTCGCATAGCGGTTCAGCGGCGAACGAGCCGTCCGACGAAGATCAGCAGGCAGGCACCTATGAAGCCGGTGATCAGATAGGCCACCCAGCCGGCACCGAAGGCCCCGATATTGAGGGCCTGCAGGATCGCGTTCAGCACCACGGCGCCGACAATGCCCATGATGATGTTCATGACGATGCCGGTGTTGCTCTTCATGACCATCTCGGCGAACCAGCCCGCCAGACCGCCGACGATGATGGCTGTAATCCAGCCGACGCCATTCATATGCATATGCCAATTCCTCCTCGATCAGGTGAAGATGCATCCGGATACGAACTGCCTTGCCGTCAGCTTTCTCCGGCTGCCGCGAGTGAGTCTCGCCCGACCAATTTAGCATGGATTGACCGTCTATCACCGATTGGTGATCTGTCACCGGTTGGTGACTTGTCATGCGTTCAAAGCGCGGCCATAGGCGTCGAGCACGCTCTCCTTCATCATTTCCGACAAGGTCGGATGCGGGAAGATCGTGTGCATCAGCTCTTCCTCGGTGGTCTCCAGGTTCATCGCCACGACAAAACCCTGGATGAGCTCGGTCACCTCGGCGCCGACCATATGCGCGCCGAGAAGCTGGCCCGTCTTCTTGTCGAAGATGGTCTTGACGAAGCCCTGGTCCTCGCCGAGCGCGATGGCCTTGCCGTTGGCGCTGAAGGGGAAGCGGCCGACGCGGATATCCTTGCCTTCAGCCTTGGCCCTGGCTTCCGTCAAGCCAACGGACGCAACCTGCGGGCTGCAATAGGTGCAGCCGGGGATCTTCAGCTTGTCAATGGCGTGTACGCCCGGGAAATTGGCTATTTTCTCGATGCAGACGACGCCTTCATGCTCTGCCTTGTGGGCAAGCATCGGCGGTCCGGCGACGTCGCCGATGGCGTAGACGCCGGGCACATTGGTCTTGCCGTAGCCATCGACGGCGACGCAGCCGCGGTCCGTCTTCACGCCGAGCGCTTCCAGGCCAAGATTTTCGATGTTGCCCTGCACGCCGACGGCAGAGATCATCCGGTCGGCGGTGATCTTCTCGACCTTGCCGTCCTTCATCTCGACATGCGCGGTGACCGAATTGGCGCCCTTTTCGACCTTGGTCACCTTGGCCTCGAGCAGTATCTTCATCCCCTGCTTCTCGAACTGCTTTTGCGCGAATTTCGAGACCTCGGCGTCCTCGACCGGCATCACCGCGGGCAGCAGCTCGACCACCGTCACATCGGCGCCCATGGTGCGGTAGAAGGAAGCGAATTCGATGCCGATGGCGCCCGAACCCATCACCAGCAGCGATTTCGGCATTTCCTTCGGCACCATCGCCTCGAAATAGGTCCAGATCAGCTTGCCGTCCGGCTCGATGCCGGGCAGCGCGCGCGGCCTTGCGCCGGTCGCGAGAATAATGTGCTTGGCAGCGTAGGTGCCCTCGCCCTTGACGCCTTTTGGCACCGGCGGCTGCGGCTCCATCGCCTTCTTCGCGGTCTTCGAAACGACGACCTCGCCCGGTTTGTCACCGGCAGGAGCCTTCGAAAGCTTCGCCTCGCCCCAGATCACGTCGACCTTGTTCTTCTTCATCAGGAAGCCGACGCCGGTGTTCAGCCTGAGCGACACTTTTCGCGAACGGTCGACCACGGCTGATGTGTCGGGGCTGACCTTGCCGCCTTCGAGCTTCAGGCCGTAGTCCTTGAGGTGGTCGGAATAATGCATGATCTCGGCCGAGCGCAGCAGCGCCTTGGTCGGGATGCAGCCCCAGTTCAGGCAGATGCCGCCAAGATGCTCGCGCTCGACGATCGCCGTCTTGAAGCCGAGCTGGGCGGAACGCACCGCCGTGACATAGCCGCCGGGACCTGAGCCGATGATGATGACGTCGTAGGATTCAGCCACGGGTTTTCTTTCTAAGGGTTAGAGTGAGAGCATGATGCGCACGAGCGGCGCCAAAGCCCGGCCGATCCGCCGCGTGTTTTCCGCATCGAGATGGACGCCGTCGAGCGGCGTGGTGGCAGCGACGGTGCCGGCGTCGAAGAAGCCGCAGCCGGCCTCGTCGGCAAGTGCCGAATATTGCGGCGCCAGCCGCTTGGAGGCGTCGTCGCCGCCGGCGAACATTTCCTTGAATTCCGCATTGTCGGTGCGCGTTACCGCCGGCGGAGCGACGATCAGAATCTGCGGCGTATCCCAGTCGAACGGATAGTCGTGGCCGCGCACGATATCGATCAGGCGCTGCATGCCCTGCTTGGCGGCGACCGGATTGCCGTGGATCCACGGCTTCATGTCGTTGGAGCCGAGCATGATGATGACGAGATCGAGCGGCGCATGGCTGGTCAGGACCGTCGGCAGGACGCGGGCGCCATTGCGGTCGGCGCCGGCCAGATGGTCGTCGAAGGCCGTGGTGCGGCCGTTGAGGCCTTCGGCGATGACCTCGACGTCGTCGCCGAGCTCGACCTCGAGCACGCTCGGCCAGCGGTCTGCCAGCGCATGGCGGCCGAGGCTGGCGGCATCATAGCCCCAGGTCAGGGAGTCGCCGTAGCACAGAATTGTCTTCACGCCTTCGCTCCGCGTCTACCAAAACCTGTCCGGACATGCCCCACCCGCCAGCGCACGAAGAGCCACTGCACGATGATCGTGACGATGCCTGGCAGTATCAGCCCGGCCACCATCGGCCCGTCGCGCTTCATCACATCCTTGCTGGCATCTGTATGGAGCACCATGCCGACCAGCAGGATGAGCAACACGGCGAACACGATCAGCGACCACTTTCCCGCCTTGGCGACGGCCATGACCGGATCGACCATGAACTGCGCCATGAAGAAGACGACAGTGACGACAGCGGTCACCAACACCGAGACCATGAAAACGACGATGTATTCTTCCTCGGCACCGGTGGCGACGGCGAGTTCCTGAGCCACCAGCCCGCCGGCGAAGCCGGAAAGGACGAAGGCGAAAAGGCTGGTGAAGAATTTCCGCACCGCCTTTTCCCTTCTTACACCAGCATGCCCATCGGGTTTTCGATCAAGCGCTTGAAGGCGCCGAGCAGTTCGGCTCCGAGCGCGCCGTCGACCGCACGGTGATCGGTCGACAGTGTCACCGACATCACGGTGGCTATTCTGATCTCGCCCTTCTTCACCACCGCACGCTCCTCGCCGGCGCCGACCGCTAAAATCGTCGCATGCGGCGGGTTGATGACCGCGGCAAAGTCCTTGATGCCGAACATGCCCAGATTGGACACAGCGGTGGTGCCGCCCTGATACTCTTCCGGCTTCAACTTGCGACTCCTGGCGCGGCTCGCCAGGTCCTTCATCTCGTTGGAGATGACAGACAGCGTCTTTTCATCCGCATGCCGGATGATCGGCGTGATCAGGCCGCCGGGGATCGACACCGCGACGCCGACATCGGCGTGCTTGTGCTTGACCATGGCGCTCTCGGTCCACGAGGCATTGGCGTCCGGCACAGCCATCAGCGCCATCGCCATCGCCTTGATGACCATGTCGTTGACGGAGAGCTTGTAGGCCGGCGCTTCGCCCTTGTCGGTCTTCCTCATCGGGGCTGCGGCATTCAACTGCGTGCGCAGTGCCAAGAGCGCATCGAGATCGCAGTCGAGCGTCAGGTAGAAATGCGGGATGGTGGATTTCGCCTCGACCAGGCGGCGCGCAATCGTCTTGCGCATGTTGTCATGCGGCACAAGCTCGTAGGAGCCTTCGGCGAACAGCTTCAGCACCTGGTCGTCCGACATCGGCTTGGGTGCAGGAGCTGGAGCGGACGGGGTGCCGGCAGGCGCCTTCGCAGCCGGTGCGGCCTTGGCGCCGCCGGAAGCGATCGCCGCCTCGACGTCGACCTTCACCACGCGGCCATGCGGGCCGGTGCCTGTCACAGCGGACACATCGACGCCGGCATCCTTGGCGATGCGGCGAGCCAGCGGCGATGCGAAGACGCGATCACCGGCGGCGTGGCCGTTGGCGACGGGAGCCTGCTCGGCCTTCGCCGGCGGGGGCACCGCGGCCGCCGCTGCCGGCTTGGGTGCTTCCTTGGGCGTTTCGGCTTTCGGGGCGTCCGCCTTCGGCGCTTCGGCCTTTGGCGCGGCGTTGCCGCCGCTCTTGGCAGCGGCCGCGGCATCCTCGCCTTCACCAGCCAGGATGGCGATCAGCGCATTGACCTTGACGCCTTCGGTGCCGGCCGGAACCACCAGCTTGGCGACGGTGCCTTCATCGACGGCTTCGACCTCCATCGTCGCCTTGTCGGTCTCGATTTCGGCGATCACGTCGCCGGGCGAAACCTTATCGCCTTCCTTGACCAGCCACTTGGAAAGATTGCCCTCTTCCATCGTGGGCGAAAGGGCCGGCATGGTGATGTTGATTGGCATTCGCGGACCTCACTGAATCCTAGTTCCGTTGATGGTCATAGGCAAACCGGCCAGATAGGCACCCACCTGGCTAAGCAGCATAAAAGCGATCACGCAAAAGAAGCCCCTTCGGCGATGGCGATTCATTTCATCCGTCCAAACAACCTTGGTGACAGGGAGGAATCCAAAAACCTTGGTTTGAACCTTATTCTCCTGGCGAAGCGACAAAGCGGCCACCATCGCTATAGAATAGCCCCCGACAGCGAACGAAATAATCGCTAGGAAAAGAAGAATATATCCCAGCGATGCTGCCATCGCTTATCCCCGATAGGTAACGGCTTTGACAGCCTCGACGACTTCGCCGACGTTGGGCAGCGCCAGCTTCTCGAGGTTCGCCGCATAAGGCATCGGCACGTCCTTGCCGGCAATGGTGATCACCGGCGCATCGAGGAAGTCGAAGGCACGCTGCGAGACCTGGCTGGCGATGTGGTCGCCGACCGAGTTCTGCGGATAACCTTCTTCCACCACCACGAGACGGTTTGTCTTCTTCACCGAAGCGATGATCGTGTCGAAGTCGAGCGGCCGAATGGTCCTGAGATCGATGATCTCGGCATCGATGCCCATGCCGCGCAACTCGGCCTCCGCCTTGACCGCATAGGTCATGCCGATGCCGAAGGAGACGAGCGTGACGTCCTTGCCTTGCTTGTGGACACGTGCCTTGCCGATCGGCAGCACGAAGTCGTCGAGTTTCGGCACATCGAAGGAATGGCCGTAGAGGATCTCGTTCTCGAGGAAGATGACAGGGTTCGGATCGCGGATCGCCGCCTTGAGCAGGCCCTTGGCGTCGGCGGCCGTGTAGGGCATCACCACCTTCAGGCCGGGGATATGGCTGTACCAGGCGGCATAGCACTGCGAATGCTGCGCGGCGACGCGGGCGGCCGCGCCGTTAGGACCACGGAACACGATCGGCGCGCCCATCTGGCCGCCGGACATATAGAGCGTCTTGGCGGCCGAGTTGATGATCTGGTCGATCGCCTGCATGGCGAAGTTGAAGGTCATGAATTCGACGATCGGCTTCAACCCGGCCATCGCGGCGCCGACGCCGACGCCGGCAAAGCCATGCTCGGTGATGGGCGTGTCGACGACGCGCCGCGGCCCGAACTCCTGCAGCAAGCCTTGCGTGATCTTGTAGGCGCCTTGGTATTCGGCGACCTCCTCGCCCATGACGAAGACATCGCCGTCGCGGCGCATTTCCTCGGCCATCGCGTCACGGAGCGCTTCGCGCACCGTGGTGGAAACCATCTCGGTGCCGGCGGGAATATCCGGATCGGCGGCGATCTCCGCCTTCGGCGCGGCGGCGACAGGCGCTGGAGCCTCGCTCTTGGCCGCGGCGGGCGTCGGCGCCGATGCGGCTTTTTCGGCCTTGGCGGGCTCTTCTTCACCGATGCCTTCACCGGCCTTGTCGACATCCTCGCCGTCGACGGCAAGCACGGCGATGACCGCGTTGACCTTGACGCCTTCGCTACCGGCGGGAACCACGATCTTGGCGAGCGTGCCTTCGTCGACGGCTTCGACTTCCATCGTCGCCTTGTCGGTCTCGATCTCGGCGATGACGTCACCGGCGACGATCTTGTCGCCTTCGTTCTTCAGCCATTTGGAAAGATTGCCCTCTTCCATCGTCGGCGACAGCGCGGGCATGAGAATTTCGATCGGCATGTCCTTGCCCTCTCCTTAGAGTACGATGTCGGTCCAGAGCTCGGACGGATCCGGCTCGGCGTCGTTCTGGGCGAATTCGGCGGCGTCGGCGACGATGTCGCGGACTTCCTTGTCGATGGTCTTGAGCTCGTCCTCGCTTGCCCACTTCTTGTCGAGCAGCCGCACCCGGACCTGCTCGATCGGGTCATGCTCGGAGCGCATCTTCTGCACTTCCTCCTTGGAGCGGTATTTTGCCGGGTCGGACATCGAATGGCCGCGATAGCGGTAGGTCTGCATCTCGAGAATAAGCGGACCATTGCCGGACCGGCACCATTCGGTGGCCAGATCGGCCGCCGACTTCACGGCGCGGACGTCCATGCCGTCGACCTGGATGCCCGGGATCTTGAAGGAAGCGCCGCGATGCGAGAAGTCAGTCTCGGCCGACGAGCGCGACACGGACGTGCCCATGGCGTAGCGGTTGTTCTCGATGATGTAGATCACCGGCAGCTTCCACAGCGAGGCCATGTTGAAGCTTTCATAGACCTGGCCCTGGTTGGCGGCGCCGTCGCCGAAATAGGTCAGCGAAACGTTCTTGTTTTCGCGGTAGCAGTTGGCGAAGGCGAGACCGGTGCCGAGCGACACCTGTGCGCCGACGATGCCATGGCCGCCATAGAAATGCTTCTCCTTGGAGAACATATGCATGGAGCCGCCCTTGCCCTTCGACAGGCCGCCGCGGCGCCCGGTGAGCTCGGCCATGACGCCGCGCGGCGACAGCTCCATCGCCAGCATGTGGCCATGGTCGCGATAGGCGGTGATCATCTGGTCGCCGTCGACCAGCGCCATCTTCATGCCGGTGACGACGGCCTCCTGGCCGATATAGAGGTGGCAGAAGCCGCCGATGAAGCCCATGCCGTAGAGCTGGCCGGCCTTCTCCTCGAAGCGGCGGATCAAAAGCATGTGCCGGTACGCGGACAGCTCTTCTTCCTTGGTGAAATCGGCCGGCTTGGGCGCTGACAGATTGGGCCGTTTGTCGGATCTGGATTTGGCGGGCGCTTTTTTGGCGGCGGTGGCCATGCGTCACTCCCTGTTGGCGTCTCTTCGCGGACATTCAGGGAGATCGATCGTCTCCCCACCGATTTGCGAGAAGCTAACACGCAAGAATGCATTGCGCCATGCTGAAAAATGCATGGCTGGCATGCATCTAAGCGATTAGAATCATTGAAAATAATGACGATTAACCGAAATTCGGTTATTTCGTCGGGGCGGGCAGCATGATGGTGATTTCGTCGGGATGGGACAGATTGAGCGCCTTTCGGGCCTGCTCGTCAAGCATATCCTTCTCCAGCGTGCCTTCATGCATCAACTGGACACGACGCTCGAAATCAATTCGGCGCGCCTTCACGGCATCGAGCTGGGCCTGCAATTCAACCGCCCGGGCCTGCAGCCGATATTTGGAATAGATGCCGAATTCGCCGTGATAGGCATGGAAGCCGAAATAGGCCAGGAAGAGCACGCAAAGCGAGGGGATGATCAGCCTGCCGGTGTTTCTCTGCTTGTGCTGACGTGTCCACATGACCCGAACCCTCGCGGCCGCGAACGCAAGCGGCCATGAGTCGTATTTCGCCCGATTGTGCTTAATGGACGGTTACGGGCGGCCTTATCGAGGATCGCCGGAACGAAAAAGGGCGGGAATGACCCGCCCTTTTCAGACTGTTCGAACGGGCTGGATCAGCCCTTGACCACCGACTTGCCGGCGTAGCGCGCCTGCTTGCCGAGCTCTTCCTCGATGCGGATGAGCTGGTTGTATTTGGCGGTGCGGTCCGAGCGCGACAAGGAGCCGGTCTTGATCTGCCCGCAATTGGTGGCGACCGCGAGGTCGGCGATGGTCGAATCCTCGGTCTCGCCCGAGCGATGCGACATGACGGCGGTGTAGCCGGCCTTGTGCGCGGTCTCGACGGCATCGAGCGTCTCTGTCAGCGAGCCGATCTGGTTGACCTTGACCAGGATCGAATTGGCGACGCCCATGCGGATGCCGTCGCGCAGCCGCGCGGTGTTGGTGACGAAGAGATCGTCGCCGACGAGCTGGGTCTTCTTGCCGATCAGGTCGGTCAGGATCTTCCAGCCTTCCCAATCGTCCTCGGCAAGGCCGTCCTCGATGGTGATGATCGGATAGTCGGCAGCGAGCTTGGCAAGGTACTTGGCCTGCGCCTTCGGATCACGGGTCTTCTTCTCGCCCTCATAGACGTAGTTGCCGTCCTTGAAGAACTCGGTCGCCGCGCAATCGAGACCGAGGGCCACGTCCTCACCAGGCTTGAAGCCGGCCTTCTCGATCGATTCCATGATGAAATCGAGCGCCGAAGGCGCGCTCTTCAGGTTGGGAGCGAAGCCGCCCTCGTCGCCGACATTGGTGTTGTGGCCGGCATCCTTGAGCTTCTTGCGCAGCGTGTGGAAAATCTCCGAGCCCCAGCGCACGCCGTCGCGCAGCGTCGGGGCGCCAATCGGCAGGATCATGAATTCCTGGAAATCGATCGGATTGTCGGCATGCGCGCCGCCATTGATGATGTTCATCATCGGCACCGGCAGGATGTGCGCCTTGGTGCCGCCGACATAACGGTAGAGCGGCAGGCCCGCGGCTTCCGCCGCGGCCTTGGCGACCGCCAGCGACACGCCGAGGATGGCATTGGCGCCGAGGCGGCTCTTGTTCGGCGTCCCGTCGAGCTCGATCATCGTCTGGTCGATATGGATCTGGTTCTCGGCTTCCATGCCGCCGATCGCCTCGAACAGCTCGCCGTTCACCGCTTCGACGGCGCGCTGAACGCCCTTGCCGAGATAGCGCGGCCCGCCGTCCCGCACCTCAACCGCCTCATGCGCGCCGGTCGATGCGCCCGACGGCACAGCGGCGCGGCCCATCGAGCCGTCTTCCAGCACCACGTCGACCTCGACGGTCGGATTGCCACGGCTGTCCAGGATTTCACGCCCGACAATGTCGATGATGGCGGTCATTTGCGATGTCCCCGATTGGTCGATTGAAGCGTCGCGCCCCTCTTAGCCAAAGCGGAGCAAAAGGCAATCGGCGGGGCAGCAATTATTGCCGCGGGCGTGATTCACGAAGCGCAAATTTCTGTCATCATAAGTCATGCGCACTGCACGGCCTTCTCATCTATGGTCGCATTCGCGCGGGGCGAAACAGGAGGAGTTTCGCCATGTCCCAGTTGAGCGGTATCGTGAGTTTGTTCCTGATCGCGGCGGCGTTCCTGACGTCATGCGACGATCGGAAACCCCAGCAGAGTTCGGCAGAGCTATCGACTCTCAACGCAGCGGAGTAGGTAAACGTCAAAGGCCCCCGGCTTTATGTCGGGGGCCTTCGATTTTCAGCTTGCCGATCGTGCGATCAATGCCAATAGGGCTTCACATGGTAATACTGGAATGAAGCATCGCGGGCGGCTTCGCCGTCGGCGCCGGTCAGCTCGTCGATCGAATATGCAGGCGCGGCCTGGAGCTGCTCCTTGGTGAACGGCACGACATAGCCGCCTTGATCCTCGTCATAATCGAGCGTCGCCCACGGAACGGCGTGGTACTTCTCGCCCATGCCAAGAAAGCCGCCGAAACCGATGACGGCGAACATGATGCCATTCGACATCTTGTCGAGCATCACGTCCTCGATGCTGCCGATGCTCTTGCCTTCGGTGTTGTAGACAGACGTGCCGATGACGCGCGAGGCGGCGATGGCTTCGGTATGCCCGGACGGGGTGGTCATGATGGTTCTCCTCTCGTTGAATGCATGCATTGACAATGAGAGGAGCGCACTAAGGTTCCCGACGACCTGCTCAGCTGTCGGTCAGGATGAAGGTGACCTTCATATTGACGCGGTAAGCGGCGATCTTGCCGTCCTCGACGACGATCTTCTGGTCCTGGATCCAGGCGCCCTCGACGTTCTTCAGGGTTTTTGCGGCGCGCGCGATGCCCTGCTCGATGGCATCCTGAAAGCTCTTCGTGGACGACGACGTGATTTCGGTGACGCGGGCAACGGACATGGCTTCCTCCTGCCAAGACGCTCAGTTACGAAACGAGCGTAGTCCCGGCCCGGTGCAACCACAAGCCGGGCGCAGGATCGGGTCGGATCAGTGGCCCTTGGCGATCCGGTCGAAGGCCATCAGCTTTTCCAGCAACGCCGGCATGTCCTTGAGAGGCACCATGTTGGGGCCATCCGAAGACGTCGAATTGTCCGGGTCCTGATGGGTTTCGATGAAGACGCCGGCGACGCCGACGGCAACGGCCGCGCGCGCGAGCGTCGCGACGAAGCGCCGTTCACCGCCCGAGGAGCCGCCCTGCCCGCCCGGCTGCTGCACCGAATGGGTGGCGTCGAAGATAACCGGGGCGCCAATCTCGGCCATGAGCGGCAGCGCGCGCATGTCCGAGACCAGCGTGTTGTAGCCGAAGGAGACGCCGCGCTCGGTAGTGAGCACATTCGGGTTGCCGGAGCCGGTGATCTTGGCGACGACGTTCTTCATGTCCCAGGGCGCGAGAAACTGGCCCTTCTTCACATTGATGACCTTGCCGGTCCTGGCGGCGGCGACCAGCATGTCGGTCTGGCGCGACAGGAAAGCTGGAATCTGCAGGACATCGACATGCGGCGCGACGATCGCGCACTGCTCCTCGGTGTGGACGTCGGTCAGCACCGGGAGCCCAAACTCCTTGCGCAGATCGTCGAAGATCGGCATTGCCGCATCGAGCCCGGCGCCGCGCGTCGCCGACAGCGAGGTGCGGTTGGCCTTGTCGTAGCTGGTCTTGTAGACGAGGCCGATGCCCAGACGTTCCGTCAGTTCCTTCAACGCGCCCGCCATGTCGAAAGCATGCTGGCGCGATTCAAGCTGGCACGGGCCGGCGATCAGCGACAGCGGCGCATTGTTGGCGAAGACGACCTTGCCGACGGTTACCGATGAATTGGGCGCCAGGGGCTTGCTCATGGGATCTCCCGGAAGATGAAGGCGGCGCCCTGCCCGGGCGCCGGCGGAACGACGACATCATTGCCGCTCATGTCGTGATCGACGGCGCCGGCCGCAAGCACGTGCGCAACTGAAGCTTTGTCGCGGATCGAGAAAACAATCGCCTCGAACCGGAAATGCGACGACGGCTTGGCCACCAGGCCGAAGCGCCGCGCGTAGGTTTCAGGCGTGACGACGCTCAGGATCGCGTTCGGCAGCCGCACCGCGTCGCCCGCCCCAAGGTCGTCGGCACTCGCGCCGGCGGCGATAGAGATCAGCCCGATCTGCGCGGAAGGCGCGTCGCTGACCGCAACCACTTCGACGATGCTGGTCACGCCATTGGCGTGCGCCTGAAGCGCCGTGCGATCGATCTTCGGCGCGTTGACGCGCTCGCAGGCGAAGAGGAAGGCTTCCGGCGCCTCCTTGGCGGCCGCGAAGGCCAGCTTGAAAGACGCCGTATCACTCTTTCCGTTCACGTCGGTGAACACGCGTGAGAAACTAAGCATGTCGCCGGCCGACAGGCCGGCTTCGACAAAGCGCGTATGGTCGGCGTCGGCATTGCCGGCTCCAAGCACGACGGCCGAAAAACCCTCCTCGCCCTGCCGCTCGCGATAAAGGCGGTCGCGCGCTATGAAGACATTGCCGGCCGCGATCGCTTGTCCTGCTGCCTGTTCATTTCCCACCGCCAGCGGCTCGAGATAGGTGCCGTCGGCGAAAAAGATGCAGGCGTTCTCCGTGCCGAAGGGGTGGATGCCTGTGGGCGCGACGACAAAGCCGAGCGAGGCCAGACGCGACCGCGCGGCATCGAGGCTTCCGGTAGGCAGCACGAGGTGGTCGAGCGGATGGGCGGAGCTTTTGATCATGCCGGCGCGGTGTGCCCCATTCCGGCCGGCTGTTCAAGAGCGGCGGACCGACGGAACGTGCTCTGCCGCTTCAGGCCGCGGCCACGACATCCGCCGAATAGCGCAGTTCGCGCAGCGGCTTCACCTTGCTGGTCGTGTCCGCATAGATCGGATCCGCCTTGTAGGCGGCAAGGGCCGCCTCGTCCTCGAACTCGGCATAGACGACGACATCGATCGCGTTGGAAAACAGATCGACCTTGGTGTTGAGCGTCACCTCGAAATGCTTCGAGTGCGGAATCTTGCCGAGCGCCAGCAGGCCCGAGCGCACAGCCTCGACATCTTCCCTGCGCCGCACGCTGAAGAAAACGATGTGCCGGATCAAGCCAGCCTCCCTGGTCTTCGGTTCAGCGGTGTTTCTGTGGGAGCAACGCCCGGGCGTCAACCGGCAACGATGTCGCGCCGCGATGCGAAAGCGGCGAGACCTTACCCGGTGACGTAGCGCACGATGCGTGACACTTCCCGTACGGTCGCGTCGAGGTAGTGGCCGCGATTGTAGAGGCCGTCCCAGAACAGGAAGAAGGTGACGGCGGCGATGACGATCACATAACGCATGGCTAAAACTATCCCATGCGGACAGCCGGAACCAGAGCGGCCGGGGCAGCGATTTTGGCAGTTCACTGCTTTTTGCCTGAGCTTTCCCGTCAGCGGCGGCGCGGGCGGCCGCCTAGGCAGCCGCGTCGACGCGGCACGACGTCAAAGCGTGATGCGATATCTGGCAAAGCCCGCCTCGCCATCGCCGGCAGGCTCTATCTTCAAGGATTTCACGTCGGCGATGAAATCCTTGGCGCCCGGTCCGGTCTCGAAGACGACGCTGGCGCCGGGCAGCGGCGCGAACGACCAGTTGTCGTCCGCCGAAGGGTTGATCGTGCCCTCGCTGACGACGTAGCGCACGATCACGTCGCGGTTGGTGTCCGGCGCTTCGTAGATGATCTTCGAGGCGTCGATGTCGGGGAAATTGCCGCCGCCGCCAGCGCGGTAATTGTTGGTGGCAACGACGAATTTCGCTGCCGGATCAATCGGTTTCCCGTTGAATTTCAGGTCGGCGATGCGATTGGAACCGGCGTTCGCGACGCCGCCCTTGGCATCGTATTTCGGCGGCTGCGACAGGTCGATCCGGTAGGTGATGCCGTCGATGACGTCGAAATTATAGGATGGAAAGTCGGTGTTGATCAGCGGCTGATCCGCTTTACCCGGCTCGATATGGTTGAAGATGCCGGCGGACATCTCCAGCCATTCCTTCACCTCGGTGCCGGTGATTTCGACGGCGCGCACCGTGTTCGGGTAAAGATAGAGGTCGGCGACATTCTTGATGGCGATATCGCCCGCGGGAACGTCGGTATAGTAGTCGGCGCCGTTGCGGCCGCCGGCCTTGAAGGGCGCCGCCGCCGACAGGAGCGGCACGTCCTTCCACTCAGTGCTCTTCAATATGCCCTTGAGATACCAGGTCTGCGCCTGGTTGACGATCTGCACGGACGGATCGTCGGCCACCAGGGCGAAATAGGAATAGAGCGGCGCCGATGTCTTGCCCACGGGGCGGCGGACATAGGCAAGGGTTGCCTCGTGGTCCTGCTCGAGCGCCGCGATGATGCGCTTGTCGTCGCCAACGGTCGCCTTGTTCTTGTTGTCGACGCGCTCATAGATCGGCCGCGCCTCGGAGGTGGCCGAGACGATCCGCCACTTCGAGCCGTCGCGCTCCAGAAGCAGGTCGATCAGACCCATATGCGAACCCCAGAAGCCGCCCATGACCGCCGGCTTGCCCTGCAGCGTGCCCTTCTCGGTGTCGACGCCTGCGAGCGCCTGGAAATCCTTCTTGCCGGGGAAGACCAGATGCTGGTGGCCGGTGAAGACCGCGTCGATGCCCTCGACGCCGGCGACGAAGAACGAGGCGTTCTCCATCTTGTCGCCTTGCTTGATGTCGATGCCGGAATGCGAAAGCGCGATGACGATATCGGCGCCCTCTTCCCTGATCTGCGGCACCCAGGCCTTGGCCGCCTCGACGATATCGCGCGTCTGGACGTTGCCTTCGAGGTTCTTCAGGTCCCAGACCATGATCTGCGGCGGCACGAAGCCGATGACGCCGATCCTGATCCGTTGCTCGGCCCCTGACCCGTCCTTGATCTTCCTGTCGAGGATCACATAGGGCTTGAGATAGAGCTTGTCGTCGCGCGGGTTCGCGGCAAGCGTGGTGCCGCGGATCAGGTTCGCGCAGACGAAGGGAAAGTTGGCGCCGGCCAACACCTTGTCGAGAAAGGACAGGCCGTAATTGAATTCATGGTTGCCGAGCGTCGAGCATTCATAGCCGAGCACGTTCATGCCCTTCATGACGGGGTGCAGATCGCCGTCCTTCATGCCTTTCTCGTAGGCGATGTAATCGCCCATCGGACTGCCCTGCAGCAAGTCGCCATTGTCGATCAGCATCGAATTCACGGCTTCCTTGCGCACCGCGTCGATCAGCGAGGCGGTGCGCGACAGGCCCATCGTGTCGTTCGCCTTGTCGGCGTAATAATCGTAAGGCAGCAGGTTCACATGGATATCGGTCGTCTCCATGATCCTGAGATGCGCCTGATTGGCCGCGGCGCGGGCGGAGAATGGATGCAGCATGATCAGCGCGCCGCCGGCAGCGGCGCCAGCCAGGAATTCGCGACGGGAGAATCCGCGACGGGAGATGGGCAGCCGTGACATTTTCTTCTCCTCTTCGACAACGCGACGACCCTGCCCCAGGCATGGAGCATGGCGCTGATGAGGCTTCGAGTCCACGCGCGCGAAAGGCCTTTCGATCACGAGAAGGTGACGTCTCGATGAAGCCGATGACGGCGAGGAAATCAGCTCTTGTCGTCGTCGCCCTGGGTGATCAGCCGCGCGCTGCGCTGGCCGGTAAGATATATCCATAGCCAGCTAAGCGAGACCGCCAGGCGGTTGCGGAAGTCGATCAGGAAATAGATGTGCGCTATGCCCCAGAGCCACCAGGCGGGCCAGCCGGTGAGCTTGATCCAACCGAAATCGATGGCGGCGGCGCGCTTGCCGATCGTCGCCAGGTCGCCGGCATGCTTGTAGCGGAAAGGACGCGTCGCGGTGTCGCCGGCCAGCCGCGCCTTGATCGTCGCGGCGACGTGCTTGCCCTCCTGCTTGGCCGACGGCGCCACACCCGGTACCGGCTTTCCATCCGGACGCAGCACATGCGCGGTGTCGCCGATGACGAAAATGTCTGGATTGCCGGGCACAGTGAGATCGGGTTCGACCAGCACCCGGCCCGCCCGGTCGGCCGCAGCCCCCAGCCATTCGGCCGCGGGCGAAGCTGCGACGCCGGCCGCCCAGATGATCGTCCTTGCCGGCAGGCGCCTGTCGCCGAAGACGACGCCTTCGGCATCCAGTTTCGTGACAGGGCGCCCGAGCTCGACGGTGACGCCCAGCCGTTCCAGCGCCTTGCGGGCATAGTCGGAAAGCTGCGGCGCGAAATTGGCCAGGATCCGGTCGCCAGCCTCGATCAGCACGACGCGCGCCTGTCGGGTATCGATGTTGCGGAACTCGCCGCGCAGCGTGTCATGCGCGAGCTCGACAATGGTGCCTGCGAGTTCGACGCCGGTCGGCCCGCCGCCGACAATGACCAGCGTCAGCAGCGCCTGGCGCTTGGCCGGGTCAGTTTCGCGTTCCGCCTGCTCGAAGGCCAGCAGGATGCGTCGCCGGATCGTCGTGGCGTCCTCGAGCGTCTTCAGCCCCGGCGCGAACGGCTCCCATTCGTCATGGCCGAAATAGGCGTGGCGCGCGCCGGTGGCGAGCACCAGCGTGTCATAAGGAACCGAGCTGCCGTCTTCGAGCAGCACGCGTTTGCCGGCGCGGTCGACGCCGGTGACATTGCCGAGAAGCGTCGTCACGTCCTTGCGCCTGCGCAGCAGATGACGGATCGGCCAGGCAACCTCAGAGGTCGCAAGCGACGTCGTCGCCACCTGGTAAAGCAGCGGCTGGAAAAGATGGTGGTTGCGTTTGTCGATCATGGTGATGCGCACCGGAGCTCCCGCCAGCGCACGCGTGAGTTCGAGGCCGCCGAAGCCGGCGCCGACGACAATGACGTTATGCTCGGTTTCGCTCATTTCATTTCGTCTCGCCAAGTGTAACCGTCACCCGTGATGTAAGTATTTTTGTGCGCTGCAACAATGTTGGATCGGGCAATTACCATGCCCGGGAGTCGTCGCGCGGCGTCGTGAATGCACATGCGACCGCACAGCCATGAGTATAGCGTGAAACAAATCGACAGGAGCCAAGCATGGCCGACAACCGTGACGACGAAGGGCCGGCGCAATACGCCTCGCCGCCCTGCTTTATGCATGAACTCGACCCGGAATACCGGGAGCCGCTCTCCGACTGGACGGATGTCAGACGCTGGCGCAAGGCCGAGCGCGAGCGGCTCATCGGCGCCCGCCTTGTGGTCTCAGCCGATGCGCGCGCGGCCATGTCTGCGCGCATCGCGGACGGCCTCGACGCGCTGATCGGAGACATAGCCGGCCGGATGGTCAGCCTCTACTGGCCGTTTCGCGGTGAGCCGGATCTGCGCGGCTGGATGGCCTCGGTCAACGAGCGCGGTGGGCGCACGGCGCTGCCCGTCGTCATCGAGAAGGGGCAGCCGCTGGTGTTTCGCGCCTACAAACAGGGCGACCGGCTGGAAAAGGGCGTGTGGAACATTCCGATCCCGGCCGAGGGCGACCCGGTGCTGCCCGACATCGTGATCTCGCCGATCGTCGGCATCGATCCAGGTAACTATCGGCTGGGTTATGGCGGCGGCTTTTACGATCGCACGCTTGCCGCAATGCCGTTCAGGCCGTTGGTCGTCGGCGTCGGTTACGAACTGCAGCGCATTGCGACCATTTACCCGCAGCCGCACGACATTCCGATGACGACTGTGGTTACGGAGGCTAGCGCTTAAGCCATCTCCGGCCGCAGCCCGACCGCCGTGCGATCGACGATCTCGCGCAGCGCGAAGGATGAGTTGATCTTCGTCACATGCGGCATGGCCGACAGCCATTCCTTGTGGATACGCTCATAGTCGACGAGATCCTTCGCCGCGATGCGCAGAATGTAATCGTATTCGCCCGACATCAAATGGCAGGAGAGCACGTTCGGGCAGCGCTTGATCGCCGCCTCGAAATCCGACAGCGTCTTTTCGAATTGCCCTGACAGCGATATGTGCACGATCGCCGTCATCTGGTGGCCGAGCGCGGAATTGGACAGCCTGGCGTGATAGCCGCGGATGGTCCCGGCTTTTTCCAAATTGTCGAGCCGGCGCGAACAGGCCGACTGCGACAGCCCGACCTTCTCGGCAAGCGCCGCATTGGGTATCCGCCCATCCTTCTGCAAAGTCTCCAGAATGGCGATATCAATCCTGTCGAGCGGCATTTTTCGTGGTTCCTGCGAATTTCTAGTGATTTCGCGCAACAATTATCGAAGAGCGACCGTTGCCGCAAGTGCATTCGCAAACACATACGGAACGATTCGTGGTTGACTGCGGTTACTGCGTGTCCACCTCCGAATTTGGAGCCGGTGGCATGCACCAATGACAGGGAGAGCGCCCCTTGAAGGGCGCGGACAGGAGAAAAAAGATGCGTGTCGGCTGCCCCAAGGAAATCAAGAACCATGAATATCGCGTCGGTTTGACGCCCGGCTCGGTCCGCGAATATGTCGCGCATGGCCACGAAGTGCTGGTCGAGACAGGCGCTGGCGCCGGTATCGGCGCCGACGACAACGCCTACCGCGCCGCCGGCGCGACCATCGCCAAGACGGCCGCCGACGTGTTCGCCAAGTCGGACATGATCGTCAAGGTCAAGGAGCCGCAGCCCAACGAATGGGTCCAACTGCGCGACGGCCAGATCCTCTACACCTATCTGCATCTCGCTCCCGATCCGGAGCAGACCAAGGGTCTTCTTGGCTCGGGCGTGACCGCGGTCGCTTATGAGACCGTAACAGACGATCGCGGCGGCCTGCCGCTGCTCGCCCCGATGTCGGAAGTCGCCGGCCGCCTTTCGATCCAGGCCGGCGCGACCGCACTGCAGAAGGCCAATGGCGGCCGCGGCGTGCTGCTCGGCGGCGTGCCCGGCGTGCTGCCCGGCAAGGTCACCGTGCTTGGCGGCGGCGTCGTCGGCCTGCATGCGGCCAAGATGGCGGCCGGCCTCGGCGCCGATGTCACCATCATCGACCGCTCGATCCCGCGTCTGCGCCAGCTCGACGACATTTTTGGCGGCCGCGTGCATACGCGTTACTCGACCGTCGAAGCGCTGGAGGAAGAATGCTTTTCGGCCGACGTCGTGATCGGCGCCGTGCTGATCCCGGGCGCCGCCGCGCCCAAGCTCGTGACCCGCGAAATGCTTTCCGGCATGAAGAAGGGCTCGGTGCTGGTCGACGTCGCGATCGACCAGGGCGGCTGCTTCGAGACCTCGCATGCCACGACGCATGCCGATCCGACCTATGAGGTCGATGGCGTGATCCACTATTGCGTCGCCAACATGCCCGGCGCCGTGCCGGTCACTTCGGCGCACGCGCTCAACAACGCGACACTGCATTACGGCTTGCAACTCGCCGACAAGGGCCTCAAGGCGCTGGTCGACGACCATCACCTGCGCAACGGCCTCAATGTCCATAAGGGCAAGATCACCAACCGCGCCGTCGCCGAAGCGCTCGGCTACGAAATGGTCGAACCGAAGGCGGTTCTTGCCGCCTGATAAATTCGCAGAGATTTCCTTCAGTCGCCCGCCGGGTCACTCCGGCGGGCTTTTTCTTGAGCGCAAACTGGTCGCGTCAAGAAAACCGGGCAACAAAAAAGCGGAGCAAAAGCCCCGCTTCCTCGAATGTTGCGACCTGCCGCCGGTCCATCCGCGGTCGGCAAATCATCAACAACTGCTTTCTAGCGCAGTAGTGCGACGGGAATACGACAGTCTTGAAATGCGCCTTTTCTCGTCTTCCGCCAATATGCGCCCTTGTGTGAAATGCTTCACATTCGCTCGACAAGAAAGACGCCTAGAGACGGACCGTTACTGGCGGCCTGAGCCTGCCGGGTCGGACAAGTCCGGCCCGGACAGCACTGGCCGACAGCTTCTGTCAGACCCTCCAACGGGCCCGCCCGACCATCGGCGGGCTTTTTTTTTGGTCATGCCCGCTCGATGCGGCATTGATAGCAATTGTTCCGGGCCGAGCGGACATGGATGTAGGCGATGTCGTCGCGCCCGAACAGCGTCCGCGCCCGGGCGGCAATCTCGCCGGTCGGCGTGACGGCGCCGCTGCCATAGACGATGCGATCGTCCTCGCCATAGCCCCTGACGATATAGTCGCTGCTTTCGAGCATCTCCGGCAGCGCATCGCCCTCGGCGGCGCGCTCGCATTCCTCGGCGTGGAGGAAGATCGGGCCGGTTTCGGCATAAGGTTGCAGTTGCGGGAACGGCCGGTAAGCCACGATCAGGTAGCCTTTGCCCGCGGCGACATTCTTCATGCAGTGCCTGCAGGGTACGCCGTCGCCATCGGAGATCCGGTGCTCCGGGGTGCGGCCGTAGGCGTCGGGCCCTCCTCGCTGCAGGGCACGCACGGCTTCGGTCGGCAAGGCTTTGAACTGGATGCCCATGGCAATCTCCGGTGTCGATTTCCGGAAATTATGCCTGTGCGACGGTGTCTTCCACCCGATTCCTGACTGACGCCGCGCACAAGTGAAAGAGCCCGGCCGCCTTGAACAGGCCGGGCTCCGTTGTCGGTATTATCGGCTCAGCTTCACCGCACGAAATCGTCGAAGCGGCGCAGCGTCACGCGCCGGTTGCGCCAGTTCTCCTGCTGGGTCTGCACAAGCAGGAATTCCTCGCCATAGCCGACGGTGTCCAGCGCGAAGGCGGGCACGCCGAACTCACCCACCAGCGTCCGCTTCAGCGACGCGGCGCGGCGTTCGGACAGGACCTGGTTCGATTCGAAAGAACCCACGGCGTCTGTATGGCCTTCGATCAGGATGCGGGCGCCGCGGTCGCGCCGCAAGATGCGATGGAGCGCGTCGGCAATGATTTCGACCTTGCCGTATTGCGAAGGGGCGATGGCGGCCGAGCCGAATTCGAAATTGATCGACTGGATGTCGATCGAGCGCGCCATGCGCCGCAGATCGGGCCGGCGCTTGAACTCGCGAATGGTGACGCGCTCGTTCGGGCGTAGCTTCTTCCTGGGCGCGGCGTCGAGCTGGCGCTCGATCGTGGCAGCCGAAGGCGTGGTCGCCTGCGCGGATGCCAGGCTCGGCATGGCAATTGCCGCGATCATGGCTACGGCGAATGTACGTCGGGTCAGCATGTCTTTTCTCCTACAAGCCCGGCCTCGTAATGCGGCCGGGACAATGGCAAAGACAGTCTGAAGCGGCGATGAACGAGGCGTTCAGGCGGTGAGACGTTATAGCTTGCCGTTCGGAATTGCTTGAACGGCTTAGCCTCGCATGACGCTGGCCGAGCGCTCGGCGAAGCTCAGCGGATGCACGACCTCCTTCTTCTGCGCCACCGGCGTGAAGCCGAGCTTCTGGTACAGCGGGAGAGCCGCCGGATGGTCGAGCGTGCAGGTCTGCACGGTGACGCGCCTTGGCCCAAGCGCCCAGGCCGCCGAGATCGCGGCGCCAAGGAACCAGCGGCCGATGCCCTGGCCGTGCGCATGCTCCATCATGCCGAAATAGGCGAGATCCACCTCGTCCGGCAGATGCGGCTTGAGGTCGAAGAAGCCGGCGGGAGCGCCGTCGAGATAGAGCACCCTGATGTCGCGGTCCTCGCGGTGCAGGCCGGCGGCAAGCTCCTCGTCGCTCAGCCTCAGCACATTGACCCAGTGCCATTTGCGCCCGACGCGATCCATCAGATAGCGATAGAAATGGAGTGGGATATCTTTCGTCTTCAGCAGCGCGATCTGGCGGTTGTAGGGGATCGGCGGCGAAACCGCCGGCGCCGCATGCATCTCCAGGAACGTGACCGTGACATCGATATCTTGCAGCGCGCCGTTTTCCATCATTCTTTCCCCGTCACCACCGGCGTGTCGCCGAGACCGCCCCATTCTGTCCAGGAACCATCGTAAAGCCGGTTATCGGTATGGCCGAGCGTCTCCAGCGCCAGCGTGATCGCCGCCGCGGTGATGCCCGAGCCGCAGGACGTGACGACCGGCTTCGACAGGTCGATGCCGGCGCCCTCGATCACCTTGCGCAAGCGGTCCTTGGGCAGCAACTCGCCATTCTCGGCAAGCGCCGTGATCGGAACATTGCGCGCGCCAGGCATATGGCCCGAGCGGACGCCTGGGCGCGGCTCCGGATCTGTGCCGGCAAAGCGGCCTGAAGAGCGCGCGTCGGCGATCTGGCTTTGCCGACCGCCGACGATCCTGCGCATCTCGTCGAGCCCGACAACCCGGCCCGCGTCGAAATCGGCGTGGAAGACGCTTGGCGCGATCTTCGTCGGCTCAGCCGTCACGGGTCGCCCCTCGGCCTTCCAGCGGTCGATGCCGCCGTTCAGGATGTAGACCTGAAAGACGCCCATGACGCGGAACATCCACCAGGCGCGCGGCGCCGAGAACAGGCCTGGACCGTCATAGACGACGATCGTGTCGTCGGCCGAAACGCCCATGGCGCCGACATATTGGGCGAAGTGCTGTGGCGAGGCCAATGTGTGCGGCAGTTTCGAATCCGGATCGGAAACCGCATCCTGGTCGAGGAAGCGCGCGCCGGGAATGTGCGCGGCATCGTATTCGGCGCGGGCGTCGCGCTTTTGCGCCGGCAGGTACCAGGAGGCGTCGATGATGGTGAGGCCGGGCTCGCCAAGCTGCTTTTCCAGCCAGTCGGCGTCGACGATGAAAGGGCTGTCCTGCGCCATTTTTGTTCTCCCTGCCCCGCCTCGCCTTAACGTCAATTCGCCGGTATCGATCCGAAGCGGATACGGAAGCGCCGGTTCTCGCGGCCTTTCTTCTCGATCTTGCCGATATGGATCTCGCCGACCTCGCCGGTCGACTTCACATGCGTGCCGCCGCAGGGCTGGCTGTCGATCGAGCCGTTGGCGCCGATGCAGACCAGGCGGATTTTTCCTGTACCGACGGGTGGGCGGACGTTCTTCGATTTGACCAGGCCGGGATTGGAGGCGAGTTCCTCGTCGGTGATCAGCCTTGTGAAGATCGGATGGTCGGCGCGCACCAGCTCCATCAGCCTCGCCGTCACATCCTCCTTGCTGAAGCCGGCGTCGGGAATGTCGAAGTCGACGCGGCTGTCGTCTTCGGCAACCGCCGCCCCGGTGATCGGAAACGGACAGACCACGGTCAGCAGGTGGCAGGCGGAATGCATGCGCATCAGAAGGTGCCGCCGCTCCCAGTCGATCAAGAGCTTCAGCCTTTCGCCGACAGCGGGCAGCGCGTGCTCCGGTGCCGGCACATGGATGATCTCGTCCTTGGTCTCGCCGGTGATGGTGGCGGCGATCGCGATGCGGCCGCCGTCGGCACGTTCGAGCATGCCGGTATCGCCCGGCTGTCCGCCAGACGTGGCATAAAAGATCGTTCGGTCGAGCAGGATGCCGCCACGGTCGTTGACGGCGATAACCTCGGCCTCCGCCGTCTTCTGATAGGCGTCGTCGCGAAACCGCGCCTCGGTTTTGTACGCCATCATGCCACCTTTTCGAACGGCACTGAAATATCGGCTTTTTCTTCCATCCAGCCCGGCACCGGAAGATTCTTGCCGCGCAGGAACTCCGGATTGAAGAGCTTGGCCTGGTAGCGCGTGCCGTAGTCGGCAAGGATCGTCACGATGGTGTGGCCTGGTCCGAGCTCGCGCGCCAGTCGGACGGCTCCGGCGATGTTGATGCCGGTCGAGCCGCCGACGCAGAGCCCCTCTTCCTGGATCAGGTCGAAGATAATCGGCAAAGCTTCCTCGTCCGGGATCTGGTAGGAGAAATCCGGCGTGAAGTCTTCCAGATTGGCGGTGATGCGGCCCTGGCCGATACCTTCGGTGATCGAGCTGCCATCGGATTTCAGCTCGCCGCTGGTGTAGAAGCTGTAGAGGGCGGCACCCAGCGGGTCGGCGAGCGCGATCTTGACGTCCTTGCTCTTGCCCTTGAGCCCGAGCGCGACACCGGCGAGCGTGCCGCCGGAGCCGACGGCCGAGACGAAGCCATCGATCTTGCCGTTGGTCTGAGCCCAGATTTCCTGCGCGGTCGTGCGGATATGGCCGTCGCGGTTGGCGACATTGTCGAACTGGTTGGCCCAGATCGCGCCGTTCGGCTCCGAGCGCGCCAGTTGCTCGGCAAGGCGGCCGGACAGTTTTATGTAATTGTTGGCGTTTTTGTAGGGCACCGCCGGCACTTCGATCAGCTCCGCGCCCAGGATCTTGATCGTGTCCTTCTTTTCCTGGCTCTGCGTGTCGGGGATGACGATGACGGTGCGGTAGCCAAGCGCCTTGGCGACCAACGTCAAACCGATGCCGGTGTTGCCGGCAGTGCCTTCGACGATCAGCCCCCCGGGCTTGAGCAGGCCGCGCTGCTCGGCATCGCGGATGATGAAAAGGCCGGCCCGATCCTTTACCGATTGCCCGGGATTCATGAACTCGGCCTTGCCGAGGATCTCACAGCCGGTCGCTTCCGAAGCTTTGTTGAGCCGGATCAGGGGCGTGTTGCCGATCGCTTCGATCACAGAACGGGGCATGCGGGATTCCTTCATGTGTGCGGCGAGACCCTAAAAACCGGAAGCCGCGGTTTCAAGGCAAGATTTTGCCTGGTCCAGTCGCATTCCGGATGGTGCAATGCTCGCGATCATTTCAACGTCATGCGCAAAACCGCTCTTTTCAACCGATTTCTCCGCCGCTAGAGCAAACCGGAACATTCGCAGGACATCCCATGGCACTCTACCGGGCCAATCCGAAAGACGGTGTCGCCTGGATCACGGGCGGCAGCAGCGGCCTTGGCCGGGCATTGGCCAAGGATCTCGCCAATCAAGGCTATGCCGTCGCGGTGACGTCGCTGCCGGAAGATCCAGCCGACACGCTGATCGTCGAAACGGCGCAGATGTCCGGACATGTGAAGTCCTTTCCCTGTGACGTGACCGACGAGCAGGGCATGGCGCGCGCGGCCGCCGCGATCGAAGAACAGATGGGGCCGATCGTGCTTGCCGTCTTCAACGCCGGCAACTATATCGCCACACCCGGCGAGAACCTGGTGGTGCGCGATTTCCATCGCTCCTTCGCCGTGAACTATTTCGGCATCGTCAACGGCGTGGTGCCGGTCGTCGAGCATATGCGCGTGCGCGGACGCGGCCATGTCGTCCTGGTCGGATCGGTCACCGCCTATTGCGGCTGGCCGACCACGGCGGCCTATGGCGGCACCAAGGCCGCGATCAACATCCTGGCGGAGTCGCTGAAATACGACTTCGACAAGATGAACATCCGCGTTCAGGTCATCAATCCGGGATTCGTCGACACGCCGCTGACCGAAAAGAACAAGCTGCCGATGCCGGGCCTGATGCCTGTACATCGCGCGTCACGCCGCATGGCGCGCGGCATCAGGAAAGGCGGCTTCGAAGTCACCTTCCCGTACCACGTAAGCTTGCCCCTGAAACTGCTCAGCCTGTTGCCGCGGCCGATCTGCCGGTTCGTCATTGGTCTCACCACCCACTGGTGGGGGCGGCCATTGCATTTCGACCGCAGGCTGCCCGGCAAAAAAGATCCGCCCCGCGACAAGGCGACATAAGCCGGCGAAACGGCGATTGCCTGCCGGCGGGGACGGCCATAGGTTGAGAATCATTGCTTGGAGACTGTAATGGGGCGGCGGATCGTGCTTGCGGTGCTTGGCCTTGCAGTCGTCCTGGTCGCCGGTTTCTTCCTTGGTCCGCGCGTGTCGGTCGATACGACAATCCGTTTCAATCCGTCGGCGATCGGCGACGATCCGCAGGCCTATCTGGCGCGTGAAGAGGCTGCCGTGCCCAACATCCGTGACGGGCTCGACAAGGAGATCATCTGGGCGAACCCGATGGTCCATGCCAAGACGCCCTTGGCCATCGTCTATATCCATGGCTTTTCCGCCTCGAAGGGCGAGGTCCGCCCCTTGCCGGACGACATTGCGGATGAACTGGACGCCAATCTCTTCTACACGCGCCTGACCGGCCACGGTCAGGACGGCGCGGCAATGGCGCAAGGCAGTGTCAATGCCTGGATCAACGACTATGAGGAGGCGTTGGCCATCGGCCGCGCCATCGGCGACAAGGTGATCGTCATCGGGACCTCGACCGGCGGCTCGCTGGCGGCGTGGGCCGCAACGCAGCCGGGCGCTTCGGACGATGTCGCCGCGATCGCGTTCATATCGCCCAATTTCGGCGTCAAGGCCTCCGGCGCCGAGTTGCTGACCATGCCCTGGGGCGGGCAACTCGCCGAGCTCGTTGGCGGCAAGGAGCGCAGTTTTCCGGCGCGCAACGCGCTCCACGAAAAGTTCTGGACCACCAGATACCCGATGAAGGCGGTGCTGCCGATGGCCGCGCTCACGGAACTCGCCTATGGCGCGCCGGTCGAGAAGGCGACGATCCCGGCCCTGTTCATCTTCTCAGATTCCGACAAGGTGGTGCGACCCGACCGGACGCGCGAGATTGCCGGACGCTGGGGAGCTCCGCACGAGCTGGTGCCGGTCGACGATACCGGCGATCCGGACAATCACGTCATCGCCGGCGATGTGCTGTCGCCGCAGACCACGGCCTTTCTCACCCAGCGCATCGTGGTGTGGGTGAAGGCGCTGATGCAGCAGCAGTCAGGCGAGTGAAGTCGGGCCAGTGAAATGAAAAACGGCCGAAGCATCGCTCCGGCCGTTCCTGTTCGCGTGATTCTGCTGGGCTCAAGCAGCCCGGTTCGCCGGACGCTTGCCGCCGAAGCGGCGCTTGTTGTTGCCCTTGAAGCGCTTGAAGCCGTCAGGCTTGCTCGAGCCATTCGGCTTGGCCGCAGCCGGGCGTTCGCCCTGCGGCTTCGGAGCGCGTTCGCCATGAGGCTTGCCGCCGAAACGCTTGTTGTCGCCACCGTTGCCAGGACGGCGGCCATCGCGGCGGGCGCCGTGATGTTCGCGATCATTGGCCGGTTCAAAATGACGCTCGGTCTTTTCCCTGGGGTCGCGCTGCGGATCCGGGCTGCCGAGATGGTCGGCAACAACCGGCAGCTTCATGCGGATGATACGCTCGACCTGCCGCAGCTTGGCGTTCTCCGAAGGATCGCAAAGCGTGATCGCAATACCGTCCCTGCCGTTGCGGCCGGTGCGGCCGATGCGGTGGACGTAGCTCTCCGCCTCGTCCGGCAGGTCGAAATTCACGACATGGCTGATGCCGGGCACGTCGATGCCGCGCGCCGCGATGTCGGTGGCGACCAGGATGCGAACCGAGCCATCGCGGAAATCGTTGAGCGCCTTCTGGCGGGCGTTCTGCGATTTGTTGCCGTGGATGACGGCAGCCTCGAAACCGTCACGGGCCAGGTCCTTGGTGACGCGGTCGGCGCCATGCTTGGTGCGCGAGAACACGATCACCGAGCGCATTGCCTCGTCGGCGAGCATCTTGGACAGCACCTGGCGCTTCTGCTTGGTGCGGGCGAGCACCACACTCTGCACGATCTCGGCTGCCGCGGTGCTTTGCGGCGAAACTTCGATGCGGACGGGGTTCTTCAGCAAGCCCTTGGCAAGCTCTGCGATCTCATCGGGCATGGTGGCCGAGAACAGTGCCGTCTGGCGGTCCGGCGCGGTCGCCTTGGCGATGCGCTTGACGTCGTTGATGAAGCCCATGTCGAGCATGCGGTCGCCCTCGTCGAGGACGAGCCATTTGGTGTCGGCAAGGATGAGATCGCCCTCGCGCACCAGGTCGGTCAGGCGGCCCGGCGTGGCGATCAGAATGTCGACGCCGGGCGCAACCTTCTTCACCTGGCTGAAGCGCGAGACGCCGCCGAGCACCAGCGCGGTCGAGACATGCGCGCCCTTGGCGAGGATCTTGATGGTGTCCTCGATCTGCACGGCGAGCTCGCGCGTCGGCGCCAGGATGAGCGCACGCGTCGTCTTCGGCCGGCGCTTGGTGCCGAGCCCGATGATCTTGGACAGGATCGGCAACGCAAAGGCCGCGGTCTTGCCGGAGCCGGTCTGGGCGATGCCAAAAATGTCGCGGCCTTCCAACTGCGGCGGGATCGCCTGCATCTGGATCGGCTTGGGATCGGCGAAGCCGGCGGCATGAGTGGCCTTCAGCAACGCGCCCGAAATTCCAAGTGCGGCGAAACCATTCAGTTCCGCCATGTTTTCGTTGGTCAAAATATTCTTCTTTCACGCGGCCTTGTGGCCGCAAACATCAATGGCGGCAGGGCGCAACCTGCCGTCGGATAAATTATCATGGAACGACAAGGCGGCGGACGATCGTCCGCGCGGCTGCGCTGTCGTGCCCGCAAGCATCATGCCTCGGGGCTTTTTCGCCAGCTTGCCGATCGACCAGGGCCGATTTGCCGGAAAGAGGGAAAACAGACGCAACCAGTCTCATTCGTCGAGAAGGCCGGATTCGTTCCCGGCCCAAGCGCCTATGCCGCTGCATATGGCCGAGTCCGGCCCGAAATGCAAGGGGCTTCATGTTGCAGTGCAACAAAAATGAGGGCGCTTGCGCTCCCCTATCCTGGCGATTACCACAAATCACTTATCCGTTTTGGGGACCAGCGATGAAAGACGTGCTGAAGGAACTCGAGCGCCGCCGCGAGATTGCCCGCATGGGCGGCGGCAAGGACCGCATCGAGGCGCAGCACAAGAAGGGCAAGCTCACCGCTCGCGAGCGTATCGAGGTCTTCCTCGACGAGGGCTCGTTCGAAGAGTTCGACATGTATGTCGAGCACCGGTCGACCGATTTCGGCATGGAGAAGACCAAGATCGCCGGCGACGGCGTCGTCACCGGCTGGGGCACCGTCAACGGTCGCCCGATCTATATCTTCGCCAAGGATTTTACCGTGTTCGGCGGCTCGCTGTCGGAGGCGCATGCGGAGAAGGTCATCAAGGTCCAGGAGATGGCGCTGCGCAATCGCGCGCCGATCATCGGCCTCTATGACGCCGGCGGCGCGCGTATCCAGGAAGGCGTGGCGGCACTCGGCGGCTATGCCGAGATCTTCCAGCGCAACGTGCTCGCCTCCGGGGTCATCCCGCAGATCTCGCTGATCATGGGTCCCTGCGCCGGCGGCGACGTCTACTCGCCTGCCATGACCGATTTCATCTTCATGGTGCGCGACACCTCCTACATGTTCGTCACCGGGCCGGACGTGGTAAAGACAGTGACCAACGAGACGGTGACCGCCGAAAGCCTCGGCGGCGCTTCCGTCCACACCACCAAGTCCTCGATCGCCGACGGCGCCTATGACAACGACGTCGAGGCGCTCTTGCAGATGCGCCGGCTGGTCGATCTGCTGCCGGCCTCCAACACCGCCGAAATTCCCGAGGTCGAGTGCTACCAGTCAGTGACGGATCACGACCTGTCGCTCGACCGGCTGATCCCGGACAATGCCAACAAACCCTATGATATCAAGGAACTGATCCTGAAGGTTGCCGACGAAGGCGATTTCTTCGAGATCCAGCAGAGCTTTGCCAAAAACATCGTCACCGGCTTCGGCCGGGTCGACGGCCGCACGGTGGGCTTCGTCGCCAACCAGCCGATGGTGCTGGCAGGCGTGCTCGATTCCGACGCCAGCCGCAAGGCGGCGCGCTTCGTGCGCTTCTGCGATTGTTTTTCTATCCCGATCGTCACCTTCGTCGACGTGCCGGGCTTCCTGCCGGGCACCGCGCAGGAATATGGCGGGCTGATCAAGCATGGCGCGAAGCTGCTCTTCGCTTATGCCGAGGCGACCGTGCCGAAGATCACCGTGATCACCCGCAAGGCCTATGGCGGCGCCTATGACGTGATGGCGTCGAAGCATCTGCGCGGCGACATGAACTATGCCTGGCCGACGGCACAGATCGCCGTGATGGGCGCCAGGGGCGCGGTCGAGATCATCTATCGCAAGGACATCGGCGATCCAGAGAAAATCGCCGCGCATACAAAGACTTACGAGGATCGCTTCCTGTCGCCTTTCGTCGCTGCCGAACGCGGCTATGTCGACGAGGTGATCATGCCGCATTCGACCCGGCGCCGCGTCGCGCGGGCGCTGCGCATGTTGCGCAACAAGGACATGCAGAATCCCTGGAAGAAGCACGACAACATTCCGCTGTGAATAAGACTTCCGCCAGATGAAAGGACGACAACCGCTAACATGAGCGCGGAGACGAAATGCGAATAACACTTGCGGCCCAGGGCCTTATTCCGTGCAAGGGCTATGGCGGGATCCAGCGGCAGGTCGAATGGCTGACCACGGAATTGGTCAAAATGGGGCATCCGGTGACGCTGATCGCCGGCCCGGGGTCGTCGCATCCGATGTGCGAGGTCCGCCACGCGGTCACCAATGACGAGTGCCGCGCGGCCGTTCCCAAGGACACTGACATCGTCCATCTCCATGCCTGGAAGGTCGAGGTCCCCTTTCCGACGCTCAATACCGAGCGCGGCCACCTGCCGGACTATCCGAGGCCGCAGCCGAACTGGAGCTTCATCAGCGCCCGCCATGCCGAGCTGCATGGCCGCAAGACCTTCGTCTACAACGGCTTTCCGGTCGATGCCTATCGCCTGGCGCCGTCGAAGAACGACCATCTGTTTTTCATGGCGGCCATCGCGCGGGCCGGAAAGGGTCTCAACCGCGCGGTGGACCTCGCGAAAAAATACGATTTCAAGCTCGATATCGCCGGCGGCTCGCGCTGGAAGCTGCTTGGCCGCAGCAAGACCCGCCGCGAGGGTGTCTTCTTCAAAAGCCTGTCGTCGCGCTTCCGCTATCACGGCATGGTCGATGGCGAACCGAAGGTGCGCCTGCTGGGCGAGACCAAGGCCTTTCTGAACCCGATTTCGTGGGAAGAGCCATTCGGCAATGCGCCGGTCGAATCGATGCTGTGCGGCACGCCGGTCCTCACGACGGCACGCGGCGCACTGCCCGAAACTGTCGATGCCGACACCGGCCGTTTCTTCGACACGGATGAGGAGTTTGCGCGCGGCTTCGGCGAAATTGGCGGTTTGCCAGCGCAAAGATGCCGCGAATCCGCGGCAGACAGGTTTCCGATCGAGAAGGCCGCAAAAGCCTATGTCGAGCTCTACCACCGCATTCTTGATGGCGAAGCGCTTCCGTGACAAATCATGCAGGCATTTCCCGTCGGCGATGGCCGTTCCGGATCGAGAAGGTATCGCGCATTGCGCCCCATCCTGGTTTTCTGTCTGCCGGCGATCGGTGACTTCATCCGCTGCCACGCGGCTATCCAGATCATCGCCGAGAGATCCCCGGGGCAGCCGATCGATATCATCACCTCGAGGATCGCCGCGCCGCTGGCGCGGCTGATGCCGCATGTTCGCAAGGTCTGGATAGCGGAGAAGGACTGGAAGCCAGGGCTGAAAGAGCGGGCGCGCCTGTCGCGAAAACTGCGCGAAGAGGATTATCAGGCGGCCTATATGCTCACCAGCAGCACCAAAGCTTCGCTGGTGCCGTGGCTTGCCGGAATACCGGAGCGCGTTGGCTATCCGCGCGAGTTCCAGTTCGGCATCGTCAACCGCCTGCCCGCCGGCTGGCTGAAAGCGATGGTGGCCTTCGGCCCGCGCAAAACGCGGCTGGCGGAACAGGTCTGCGCAATCGCACGTCTCGGCAAAAGGCCAGCCGAAGACGGGCCGTTGCCGGCTCCGCAATTGGTGGTCTCCGCCGAGGAGCTTTCCGGTTGGCGTCGGCGCAATGGCGTCGACCCGGACAGGCCGGCGCTCGCGCTTTACACTTCGGATTTTGCCAACAAGCGCTCATGGCCGATCGAACGCTTCGTTTCGGTCGCGCGCGACCATGCTGCCTGCGGTTGGTCGGTTTGGCTGATCGGCGGGCCGCGCGAGCGGCAGGCCGCGGCGGAAATAAAGGCGCGACTGCCTGAGGCGATCGATTTCACCTCCACACCCGATATTGCGGAAGCGATGTGCCAGATCGCGGCCTCGACCGTCTTTCTCGGCGTCGACGGCGGCATTTCCCATGCCGCCGGCGCGCTGGGCGGTCCGTGCGTGCTCATCTACGGTTCGAACCGAGCCTATGTGCACGGTCCGGTCAACGAGCAGGTGATTTTCCTCGAGCCGCCGATTTCGACACCGGGTTGGGTGGAGAACACGCGCGCAGTGACCGAAGACAGGGTTCGCGAGGCGCTCGCGGCAGCGATCCGAAAAAACGCGCCGCAATTCGCCTGACTTATTCCTCGGCCGCCGCTCCGAAACCCGCGCCCATGCTCGCGCGAACCGTGGTCGTCCAAGGCGTGGCGTGGTTGTCGATGCGCATCTGGAAAATGAAATAGGTCGGCGAGCAGAAACCTATGCCTTTGACCTTGGCGGCGCCCGGCGTGTCCGCCGGCAGCGACTGGCACATATAGTCCTCGCGGCAGAAGTGATCGGCAGAGCAAGCCGGGCGGTTGCCGCGATTGACGGCGCCACCGAGACACTGGTCGAAATTGTTGGTGGCCACGCAGATGTCGAACTTCTTGCCGCCGACCAGTCCACAGATCTCGCTGGGCATCGGCTTGCCGGGTTTAAAGGCGGCGAAGGCGCGATCTTTGTCATCGCAGGCGCGATAGGCGAAGCCGCCTGGAACGCCGATCTTCGGCGGCCGGCAGGTATAGGCGGTGCGCGAGATCGCCGGCGCGAAGGCGGCGAACTGGCCGGTGATCTTGTAGCGGTCGTTGAAAGGCTGTGCGCCGTTGCTGGCGATAGTTCCGGTCAGGCATGGGTGGCCGGAAAATATTTTGTCGCTCTCCCTGGGCAGCAGGCATTGCGCCAATTTGGTTCTTACGCCCGAAGCGGTGGCGATCGGCATACAAACCGTGCCGGCGCCGCATTGCCAGGTGCCGCCGAGGCGACTTGCGTCTTCCGGCATCAGGCATGGCATCGCCGTTTCGGCCGGTGTGTAATCGACCTCTCCTGCATCTTTCCAGGCGGCTGGCGGGGCGAAGGAGAGCGGGCGGAAGCGGTTGGGCTCCTTGCCCTCGGCGGTCGCCTTGAGCCACGCCTCGCGGCGCGGGATCTCGGCATGCAGATGCGGCGAGATGCCGACCTCGAGGCGGTTCAACGGTGAGGTCGTGGCGTCGTCCAGACCGATGAAATGGAAGCCGGCGGTCGAGCCCGCCTGATGGCAGCCCTGGCAGGCGCCGTTGTCGAGCCGCTCGACCAGAGCTTCCGGCGTACGTACCAGTTTCAGATTGGAATAGTCGAGCCCGGCAAAGTCCTTCGGGTCGAACAACGGCGTGAACGGATGATTGGCTTGCCTGGCGCTGCCGAAGGTCGACCAGGAGACGACTTTCCGGGCGAGAAATTCATCCGGGATTTCGTAGACGCCGAGATCGACGGCCGCGGCATTGGCGCGAACATAGTCGGCAAGCCGTGCCTTGAGGTCAGCATCCTCGGCAAGCCGGGCGATGTCCGGCGTATTTTCCAGCGGCTTTTGGCCGACCGTCGAACCATCGATGCTGAAGATGCGCATCAGGTAAGCGGCCTGCCCGCCGAACTCGGTTTCCTGGCCGGAAGGAAAGCGCACAACTTGCGCGTTGAGCTCGAGCTGCTTGAAGGAAAGGCTCGTCTTCTCGATCGGCCCGCCGGTTAGCCAGCCGGCATCGACCGTTTCGTCGATCTGCGGCGTCCAGCGGCCGGCAGGGCCCACGCAGCCGCCATCGGCGTCTTGAGCGACGCGGTATATCGCGCTGAAGTTGAACGGCAGGCGCGAGGCCAGTTGCCTGCCGTTCTTCTTGAAGCTGTAGGCCAGGCGATAGATGAACCGCACCTCGCCGCAGCTCGTCTCGTTGCCAAGTGCTGCGAAATCGCGCCGGTCGAGCCGGTTGACGACGCCGACAAGGCGAAAGCGCGCCGCGTTCGTCTTCAGCCAGCGCATGTCGATGATGCGGCCGACATTGCCGTCGGTCACTTCGTAGAGAGTGCGGCCGCCAGTCTTCATGTCGCCGCGCAACGCGGCGACATCGCCGGCCACCGTGTCGACGATGGCGTGGTAGGTGGGCACCTCATCGTAGAGGGATTTCAGGTCGTCGCTGCCGTCGACGCCGAACAGGCCGGCGAAACCGTATCCGCTGGCGTCGAGCGTGGCGAGGATGCGCGGGTCGTCGACGATGGTGATCGGGCGGTCGGCGGCGCGCGCCGACTGCGTCGCGGATAGAGTCAGGAGAAGGACTACGATAGAGAGCACCAGCCGTTTCATCGGACAGCGCTCTCCGCGAGTTCGCGAAGAACCGGCACCATGGCCAGAGGCAGGTCCTCGGCTATCAAACCCGGCCCAAAACGGCTGCCGGCCTCGGCGTGGATCCAGACCCCGGCGCAAGCCGCTTCGAAGGCCGGCATGCCTTGCGCGAGAAGCCCGGCAATGATGCCCGCCAGCACGTCGCCCGAGCCGGCGGTGGCGAGCCAGGGCGCGCCATTGCTGTTGATCGCGGCGCGGCCATCCGGCGAGGCGATCACGCTGTCGGCGCCCTTGTAGACGATCACGGCGTTGGCGCGGCGCGCAGCTTCGCGCGCCTTGGCCAGTTTGGACAAAGCCTTGTCACCCGCAATGTCGGCAAACAGCCTGCCGAACTCGCCCTCATGCGGCGTCATGATCAGGGCCGGCGCGCCAGCCCTGCCGGCCGCCTCGAACAGCGTCGCGGCCGCGTTGCGAAAAGACGTGATGCCGTCGGCGTCGAGCACGAGGCCCTCGACGCCGCCGTCCTGGCGTTTCCTGGCGAGCACGGCAAGGGTGAAATCGCGAGCCTTGTCGCCGATACCGAAGCCGGGGCCGAGGACGAAGGCGGATGGTCTGCGATCGCCGATAAGGTCATGCACATCTTCGATCGCATCGACCTTGCGCAGCATGATCGAGGTCAGATGCGCCGCGTTGACCTGCATGGCGTTCGCCGGCGAGAGCACGGTGACAGCCCCTGCCCCGCTTCGGGCTGCCGCAAGCGCCGAAAGGCGCGCCGCGCCCGTCGCGGATGGTCCGCCCGAAAAGACACTCGTGTGGCCGCGCTTGTATTTGTGCGTGTCGACGGCCGGCGCGGGAAAGGTCGCGATCCAGAGCGCGGGTCGATTCTCGAAGGCTCGCGGCGCGACAGCGTCGATAATCTCGTCACGAATGCCGATATCGGCCAACACGATCTCGCCGCATCGCTCTCGGCCCGGCAGAAGCAGGTGCCCGGGCTTCTTTCGCGCGAAGGCCACCGTGAGGAGAGCGCGAAATGCCGGGCCGAGGACTTCGCCGCTTTCGCCGGAGACGCCCGAAGGCAGGTCGATCGCGACAACCGGCAGGTTCATCGCCGTCACGATGTCGACCGCGCCCTTGGCGTCGCCGGATAGCGGCTTCGACAAGCCTGCGCCATAGATCGCATCGACAACCAGCGAGCCAGCCTCCGCGGAGAAGGCCGAAAGCAGGTGCCGCTCCAGAGTGCAGTCAGCCGCCGCAAGCGCGGCATCGCTGCCTGCCCGCGGTTCGCGGGATGTCCACAGGGCTACATCCACGCCCGCCTCGGCCAGCAGCCGCGCCACGACATAGCCGTCGCCGCCATTGTTGCCGGGGCCGCACAATACATGCACCCTCGTTGCGGCCGGATAACGCGCCAGCACGACGGCAGCGACCGCCTCGCCGGCACGTTGCATCAAGCGATAGCCGTCGAGCGGACCGGCCGCGATTGCCAGTCTGTCGGCCTCGGCCATTTCGGCCGGCGACAGAAGTTCATTGTACATGGGATTGCCGATCTCCATGCGATCAAGCATTGTCCAGTTTTCGGTTCGAAGCAAACCAGCGCAACCGCGCATCATCTTGCCAAGGCGGTCGCATCCGGGAGGGGTTCTGCCTGCAAATTGCGCTGCCTGCCTATTTTTTGTGCGGGCGTGAGGAGGAGCGATGTATAGGATTTGAGCGTCCATGACGCATCCGATGCAGCGGATGACGCGAATGTGCATCCGGACGCGGCATGGGCGCGAAAACGCCCCTCGCCGCCTGCGCTCCTCAGGATTGGCACGCTTCGTGCTTGATGGAGGCGCAAGCGGGCCACACAACCCGTCTTCTTGGCAGTGGAGGCCACTTTTTACATGAAAAAGATCGAAGCGATCATCAAGCCATTCAAGCTGGACGAAGTGAAGGAAGCGCTTCAGGAGGCCGGACTGCAAGGCATCACTGTCACTGAGGCCAAGGGTTTCGGCCGCCAGAAGGGACACACGGAGCTTTATCGAGGCGCCGAATATGTCGTCGACTTCCTGCCCAAGGTGAAGATCGAAGTGGTGCTCGGCGACGAGGCCGTCGAAGGCGCCATCGAGGCCATCCGCAAGGCGGCGCAGACCGGCCGCATCGGCGATGGAAAAATCTTCGTCTCCAACATAGAGGAAGTCGTGCGCATCCGCACCGGCGAGACCGGCATCGACGCCATCTGACCGACCTTCAATCATTCCGGACGTCATCACACAGGGAAGAAATGACATGACGACAGCCAAAGACATCATGAAGCAGATCAAGGACAACGACGTGAAATTCGTCGACCTGCGCTTCACCGATCCGCGGGGCAAGCTGCAACATGTGACGATGGATGTCGTCGAGGTCGAGGAAGACATGTTTGCCGACGGCGTCATGTTCGACGGCTCCTCGATCGCCGGCTGGAAGGCGATCAACGAGTCCGACATGGTGCTGATGCCGGACACGGATACGGTCCACATGGATCCGTTCTTCGCGCAGTCGACCATGGTCATCCTGTGCGACATCCTCGATCCGGTCTCGGGCGAAGCCTATAACCGCGATCCGCGCGGCACCGCCAAGAAGGCCGAAGCCTATATGAAGTCCGAAGGCATCGGCGACACGATCTATGTCGGCCCGGAGGCCGAGTTCTTCGTGTTCGACGACGTCAAGTACAAGGCCGATCCCTACAACACCGGCTTCCGTCTCGACTCGACCGAACTGCCGTCCAACGACGACACCGACTACGAGACCGGCAATCTCGGCCACCGTCCGCGCATCAAGGGCGGCTATTTCCCGGTGCCGCCGATCGATTCCTGCCAGGACATGCGCTCCGAGATGCTGACCGTGCTCGCCGAAATGGGCGTGCGGGTCGAAAAGCACCACCATGAGGTCGCCGCCGCACAGCACGAGCTCGGCATCAAGTTCGACACGCTGGTGCGCAACGCCGACAAGATGCTGATCTACAAGTATGTCGTGCACCAGGTCGCCAATGCCTACGGCAAGACGGCCACCTTCATGCCGAAGCCGGTGTTCGGCGACAACGGCTCGGGCATGCATGTCCATCAGTCGATCTGGAAGGGCGGCAAGCCGACCTTCGCCGGCAACGAATATGCCGGCCTGTCGGAGAGCTGCCTGTTTTATATCGGCGGTATCATCAAGCACGCCAAGGCGATCAACGCCTTCACCAACCCGCTCACCAACTCCTACAAGCGTCTGGTGCCGGGCTATGAGGCGCCGGTGCTGCTCGCCTATTCGGCGCGCAATCGCTCGGCCTCGTGCCGCATTCCGTTCGGCAACTCGCCGAAGTCGAAGCGCGTCGAGGTCCGCTTCCCCGATCCGGGCGCGAACCCCTATCTCGGCTTTGCCGCCATGCTGATGGCTGGTCTCGACGGCATCAAGAACAAGATCCATCCGGGGCAGCCGATGGACAAGGACCTCTACGATCTGCCGCCGAAGGAACTGAAGAAGATCCCGACCGTCTGCGGCTCGCTGCGCGAAGCGCTGCAGAGCCTCGACAAGGATCGCGGCTTCCTGAAGGCCGGCGGCGTCTTCGACGACGACCAGATCGATTCTTACATCGAGCTCAAGATGGCCGAGGTCATGCGCTTCGAAATGACCCCGCACCCGGTCGAGTACGACATGTACTATTCGGTCTAAGCTTCTGATCGAACGAAAGTTTCGCCCTTGGAAGGCTCTCACTTCCAAGGGCTTTTCATTTCTGAAGACGGGTTTTCGCGTCCACGCTTTCCAATCGGCAAAAAAGAACCCCGGCGTTTTGCCGGGGTTCTCGCATGGACAGGTGTCGGAGGGCTGACGCCTATCCCGCAAGCTCGTCGGGGCCGTGCAGCATCCAGTCGGCTCGGCGCGACAGGAACAGCAGGAAATAGATCGCGGCGACGGCCATGATCGCCAGCGTCGCAATCAGGCTCGGGCGTCCGAAGGCGGCGTCGAGCCAGTTCTGGTAGGCAACATAGACAAGTGCCACGAAGGCGAGGATCGCCGGCACCGGAAACAGCGGCATACGATAGTGGCCGCCCGCGGTGGTGCCGTTGCGGCGGCCGGCGAAGACCGCGACGCAGAGCAGCGCATAGATCACCACCAGCGACGTGCCGCTGACCACCAGCAAGAGGTTGAGGTCGATAAAGCAGGCCAGTGCGGCCAGCACCACCACCACGATGGTGGCGATCCATGGCGAAGCGTAAGTGCCATGGACGGACGCGACCGCGTTGTTGATCGGCCCGAACCAGGTCTTGTCGCGGCCCGAGCTGAACAACAGCCGCGCCGCCTGCAGGATGATGGCGATGACGGCGTTGAAGATGGCGACCGCGATTGCCAGGCTGATCGCCACCGTCAGCCAATGACCGCCGCGCGCCTCGAGAAAATACTCGATCTTCTGGGATGCGGAGAGCAGGCCGACGAGATCTGGCGCGCCGAGCAGCACCGCGGTCAGTGGAATGAGCTCGGCGGCGACCGTGATCACCAGCGCCCAGAGCACCACCTTGCCGATGTTGCGCTTGGCGGCGTGCGTCTCTTCGCCGAAATAGGCGGCGGCGCCGTAGCCGTTATAGGCAAAGAGCGACACGGCGGTGGATGCGAGGATGATGGCGGCCGAGGCCGGAACCAGCGTGTTGGTCGTGGCGTCGAGCAGTTGCGGCGCGGTGAAAAGGCTGGAGAGCGGCCGCTCGATATGCGTGAAGCCAAGCCAGATCAGGACCAGCAGCGCCAGCGTCTCGATGCCGAGGAAGATGCCGGTGACGAAAGCGTTGAGCTTGATGCGCATGGCGGCGACGGCGCCGGCCAGGATGATGGTCACCACACCCACCCACTGCGGGCTGAGATTGGGAATGAGGACGCCGAGATAGGTGCCGACGCCGAGCGCGATGACCGCGACGATGAGCACGATCGACACGAACACGAGCACCAGCGTGACGAAACCCCAGAAGCGCCCGAGCGTGCGGCCGATCATGGTGTATTCGCCGCCGGCCATCGGGTAGGCCGAGGAGAGCTCGGCATAGACGAAGGCCATGAACAGGCCGATGACGGCCGCGATCACGAAGCTCAGGAACGAGCCGGTGCCGGCCAGCGCAATGACGCCTGGAACGATGATGAAGACGGATGATGCCGGCGTCACCGCCGATAGCACGATCATCAGCGTGCCCAGCGCGTTCAGCGCCCGGTCGAGACCCTTGGCGCCGGGCGCGACCTTGTCGGCGGCCTCTGTAGTGGCTTCGTTTGTGGACATTGTCCTCCCCTTTTTTTAATTTGATAAAAATTACTATCCGTAACGGAAGCTAGCCGCGTCGACACATAGCGTCAACAAATATGCGATATGTCGGCTTGCAAAAATCCACTGGTCAGTTTTTATTGAATCATATTCAGGAAAATGAAATGGGCAGACCCAAGACACAGACCGATCGCCGCCTGATCCTGGTAGCGGCTGCGGAATCGATGATCGCCAAACGCGGCCTCGCCGCCGTCACCTTGCGCGACGTGGCCAACGAGGCCGGCATGAGCTCGAGCGCCCTGCTCTATTACTATCCCGGCCTCAAGGAGCTGCTGGACGACGTGCAGGCAAAGGCGGTCGAGCGCTTCTGCACGCAGCGCGCGGCAGCGGTCGCAACAATCGCCGATCCGAGGGCGCGCCTGAAAACAATGCTCGACAGCGGCCTGCCGACCGACCCGGGCGACCAGCTTTGCCGACTTCTCCTGGAGCTCGTCGCCTATTCGCGCTCGGACGCAAGCTATGCCGCCCGACACATCACGCTGTTCGAGCGCCAGGTGGCGATCTATGTCGGCATCCTCGAAGCGGGCGCGGCGACCGGCGTCTTCGTGCTCAATGCTGCGAGCGAAGTCATCGCCCGCAGTCTCGTCGTCATGGAAGACGGGCTCGGCCTTCACCTCGTCAACGTCGTGCCGGCTGTCGACCACGCCTCGGCAATGGCGATCCTCACCGGTTACGCCGAACTCGCGACCGGCTGCAGCCTACGCTGAGCCGGCTTTCATCAACGGAGCATCCTCAGCATGGATCAACGAATAGACTTGACCACCACGCCGGCCGGCAAGACGCGCGCCCGCGGCCTCGGCATTCCCCTGCCGGGCACCCCGGGACCTGCCAATGCCATCACCGATGTCGATGGCGTGCTCGTCGGCTATTCAACGCTGATCAAGGGCGGCGGTAAGCTCAACATGGGTCACGGGCCAGTCCGCACCGGCGTCACCGCGATCCTGCCGCTCGGCCGTGACGGCATCGGCGTGGCTTTGGCTGCCGGCTATCATTCCTTCAACGGCAATGGCGAGATGACCGGCGCTTCATGGCTGGAAGAGGCCGGCAGCCTCTCCATGCCGATCCTGATCACCAACACGCACGCCGTCGGCCCCTGCCATCGCGGCATCATCGACTGGGTAGCGCGCAACAAGCCCGAGGTGGCGAACCAATGGCTGCTGCCGGTGGTGGCCGAGACCTGGGACGGCTATCTCAACGACATCAACGGCTCGCATGTCACCGTCGACCACGCGATCGAGGCGATCGAGAATGCGGCCGCCGGCGCCATCGAGGAAGGATCCGTCGGCGGCGGCACGGGCATGAACTGCTACGCCTTCAAGGGCGGCTCCGGCTCAGCGTCGCGGATCGTCGATTATGGCCACCGCGCCTACACGGTCGGCGTCTTCCTGCAGGCCAATTTCGGTTCACGACATGAGATCAGCATCGCTGGCGTTCCGCTCGGGCACGAGCTTACCGCCGACAATCCAATGGAGGTGTATTTCAGCGGTCGGCCGACGGGCGCCGGCTCCTGCATCGGCATCGTCGCCACCGACGCGCCGCTGCTGCCTGGACAGTGCAAGGCGCTGGCGCGGCGCGTGCCGCTCGGGCTGGCGCGCACCGGCACCGCTGGCTCGCATTTTTCCGGCGACATCTTCCTCGCCTTCTCGACTGCCAACCCTGATGCGCTCAATGGCCGCTTCCCGAAAGGCGCGCCGACCGCGGAGAGCTACAGCCATATGGACTTCGTTCCCTGGGGCCGCATGGACGACTTCTACACGGCCGTCGTGCAGGCGACCGAGGAGGCCGTGCTCAACGCGCTGGTCGCCAACGAGGATATGGTCGGTCGTGACGGCAACCGCACCCCCGCCCTGCCGCACGGCCGAGTGGTGGCGGCGCTTAAATCGCGTGGCGTCATCACCAGTTGACGATAGTCGGCGGAGATTTCTCGCTGGTAGTTGCCATGCAAAAAGCCCCGGCGTTGACCCGCCGGGGCTTTTTTGTCGTTCTCGTCTTATCACAGGCTTAAGCCTGTGACCTCGAAACAAATCAGGCGGCAGCCGAAACGGCCGCGGTCGAAACCTCGGAGATCGTCTTCAGGACCTGCGAGGCGATCTGGTAGGGGTCGCCCTGCGAGTTCGGGCGGCGGTCTTCCAGATAGCCCTTATAGTCGTTCTTGACGAAGGAGTGCGGCACGCGGATCGAAGCGCCGCGATCGGCGACGCCGTAGCTGAACTTGTTCCACGGCGCGGTTTCATGCTTGCCGGTCAGGCGCTTGTCGTTGTCCGGGCCGTAGACGGCGATGTGATCCATCAGGTTCTTGTCGAACTGGGCCATCAGCGCCTCGAAATAGGCCTTGCCGCCGACTTCGCGCATGTAGGAGGTGGAGAAGTTGCAGTGCATGCCCGAGCCGTTCCAGTCGGTGTCGCCGAGCGGCTTGCAGTGGAACTCGATGTCGATGCCATACGTCTCGGTCAGGCGCAGCAGCAGGTAGCGGGCCATCCACATCTGGTCGGCGGCCTTCTTGGAGCCCTTGCCGAAGATCTGGAATTCCCACTGGCCCTTCGCCACTTCGGCGTTGATGCCTTCATGGTTGATGCCGGCGGCGAGGCACAGGTCGAGATGCTCCTCGACGATCTTGCGCGCGACGTCGCCGACATTCTTGTAGCCGACGCCGGTGTAGTAAGGACCCTGCGGCGCCGGATAGCCGCTCTCCGGGAAGCCGAGCGGACGGCCGTCCTTGTAGAAGAAATACTCCTGCTCGAAGCCGAACCAGGCGCCCTCGTCGTCGAGGATGGTGGCGCGCTTGTTCGAGGCATGCGGCGTCACGCCATCGGGCATCATGACTTCGCACATGACCAGCACGCCATTGGTGCGGGCCGGATCCGGATAGACGGCGACGGGCTTCAGCACGCAGTCGGAGCTGTGGCCCTCGGCCTGGTTGGTGGACGAGCCATCGAAGCCCCACAGCGGCAGCTGCTCCAGCGTCGGGAACTCGGCAAATTCCTTGATCTGGGTCTTGCCGCGCAGGCTGGGGGTCGGGACGTATCCGTCGAGCCAGATATACTCGAGCTTGTATTTGGTCATTCCAGTGCCTCTCGTTGCTTGGGCGCCGCAAGTGGGCGGCGTCAACGCATGGCCGGGCTTGCCGGCCTGCCGATCATTAAAAAGCAATTCGTATGCCACTCCGCCTTCGGCGGGTGCGGCAAAATGGTCATGGCAAGGCGTTGATTTTGCTCAGCCGCCTCACTTGTGCGCTCGGATCGCTCAATCGACATTTCTGCATAAATAATTGGCAAATAATGATCTTTCTGTAGGCATATTGCCTAAACGAATCGCAGAACCTATCTTGCTTGATAAGTTGAATCGGCAAGTTCCCGGACAAGCAAGGAGGTCGCCAATGCAAGTCGTGCAGCCGCGTCCGTCGGCAAAAATCCTGATGTTCCCGCTGGCAGGACGCAAGTCTGCCACAAATTTAGGCGCCAAGGCCAAATTCGCGGCAGAGCTTGCGACGCTTCGCGGCGAGCATGCCGACTTTGACGGCTGGTACCACGAAGCAGCCGTCGAGGAAGAAAATCAGCGCAAGAGCTGATCGCCTCTTTGAGCTTCATGAACGGAAAAGCCCGGCGCGATCACTCGCGCCGGGCTTTCTTCTTTTGAGCGGACGATCGAGGTCAGTCCTTGGCGTGGAGGTCGGTGCCGAGTGTATCCCTGACGAAGATCATGCCGATGATGAGCGACATCGCCGCGATGATCACCGGGTACCAGAGGCCGTAGTAGATATCGCCCTTATAGGCGCTGAGCGCGAACACCGTCGCCGGCAGCAGGCCGCCGAACCAGCCATTGCCGATGTGATAGGGCAACGACATGCCGGTGTAGCGGATGCGGGTCGGGAACATCTCGACCAGGATCGCGGCGATCGGCCCGTAGACCATGGTGACGAACAGCACCAGGATGAACAGGATACCGATCGTGAGCGGCCAGTTGATCGCTGCCGGATCGGCAGTCATGGCGAAGGCGCCACCGCCCGGGACGGTGTAGACGGTGACTTCCGGCGCACCGGCTGCCTCATCCTTGGTCAGGAGCTTGTCGGCGATCGCCTTGTCGGTCGGAACCGCCGCCTTCTCGCCGCCGCGGATGGCCGCCGCGTCAAGCTTCAGCTCGGGATTGGCCGCGATGAAGGCGTCGAGCTTCTGGTCCGCCACCTTGGCCGCGGCGCGCTTCAACGGATAGCCGCCGTCCTGAAGCGACATGTTCACCGCCTTGGCGAAGGCCGCGTCCTTGGCCTTGGCCTGATCGCCGGCGGCGACGGCGTCATAGGATTCCACCGTCTCGTTGCCGATCTTGACCGAGGCTGCGGTGCCTGGGGTTGCCGTGGTCACCACATCATAAGGCACCGAGTTCTTGGTCAGGAACGAAGTCGCGATATCGCAGGATGTCGTGAATTTTGCCGTGCCGACCGGGTTGAACTGGAACTTGCAGTCGCCGGGCGCGGCCGTCACCGTCGCGCGGGTGTTCTGCTGCGCGGTGGCCAGTGCCGGATTGGCGGACCAGGTCAGCGCTTTGAACAGCGGGAAGGTGCAGACGATGCCGAGCGCAAGGCCTGCCATGATGATCGGCTTGCGACCGATCTTGTCGGACAGCCAGCCGAACACGACGAAGAAGATAGAGCCGATGGCGAGCGCAATCGCGATCATGATGTTGACCGACTGCGCGTCGACCTTCAGCACGTTCGTGAGGAAGAACAACGCATAGAACTGACCATTGTACCAGATCACGGCCTGGCCGGCGGTGAGGCCGAGCAGCGCCAGCAGCGCGATCTTGGCGTTCTTCCATTGACCGAAGGCTTCCGAGAGCGGCGCCTTGGAGCCCTTGCCCTCTTCCTTCATGCGCTGGAAGGTCGGCGACTCCGAGAGCGACAGCCGGATCCAGATCGAAACGGCAAGCAGCAGGAAAGAAACGATGAAGGGAATGCGCCAGCCCCAGGAAGCGTAGGTTTCCTTGCTGAGCGAGCCCTGAACAATCAGGATGACGATCAACGACAGGAAAAGGCCGAGCGTCGCCGTCGTCTGGATCCACGACGTATAGAAACCGCGACGGTCGTCAGGCGCGTGCTCCGCGACATAGGTCGCAGCACCGCCATATTCGCCGCCGAGCGCCAGGCCTTGCAACATGCGCAGCCCGATCAGGATCACGGGAGCCAAGATGCCCAAGGATGCGTAGCCGGGCAGCAAGCCGACCAGGAAGGTCGACAGGCCCATGATCGTCATGGTGACGAGGAAGGTGTATTTGCGGCCGACGAGATCGCCGATGCGGCCGAAAAGCAGCGCGCCGAACGGTCGGACAAGGAAGCCGGCGGCAAAGGCAAGCAGCGCAAAGATGTTGCGCGTTGCCTCGGGAATCGCCGGGCTGAAGAAGGTCGAGCCGATGAAGGCGGCCAACGAGCCGTAGAGATAGAAATCGTACCATTCGAAAACGGTGCCGAGCGAGGAGGCGAAGATGACTTTCTTCTGCTCCCGCGTCATGCCGCGGCTGGTTCCGCCGGCGGTCGAAGCCATTGCCATTGATGTATCCTCCCGTGAGATCCCGTCTGTCCTCGATGGCTGCGCGCCACCGTCCGCGCTCCTCCGAACGCGGACTCAAAGACGCAGCCAACAAAGGAAAAAATGACAGAAAGGGCGGGCGAAAGGCACCGCGACGATGGGATTATGACTTTGGTATTAGGTGCGCTGCGAAAGCGGCGCCGCGCTTGAATTGCTCTAGGCTTGCAGCGCTTCGAGCAGGCTGACCGCCGCCATCATGTCGCGCTTGCGCGCCGAGCGGCGCGCAACGGCCTCCGCATCCTGGCCCCAATGCTCGATCTGCCAGTCCTCGTCGACATGGCCGGCAGCCCAAGCTTCCTCGCCGTCGAGGTGACCGAAATCGACGGCCAAAGCCAGCAGCGCCGAACCGGTCAGCGCGGTCATGACATGAATGGCGGCCAGCCGCATCGGCTCGACACGCTGGCCAAGATGCGCGCCGAGCACGGCGATCGCCTCGCGCGGCTGCTCGACATGGATGACGCCTTCGGCAAGGTTGAAGCGCGCGCCGAGGCTGCCGCGTGCCCAGTCCAGCACCGGATCCCAGAGCTTGTTCTGGCGATCGACCAGTCCCTGCGGGCCATCGGCGCGGTAGCACAAAAGATCGGACGAGGCGAAACGCAGCACGTCCTCCAGCACCGCCTGCGGATCCGAGGCGACGCCGTCGATGGCAGTGTTGACGAGCCGCATGACAGGCATCGTCACGGGATCGATGACCTCGCCTTGCGCGCTGAATTCATCGGCAACGAGCGCGGCAGCGTTTTCGGTCGGCAGCACCATCACAGCCTTGCCCGGCGTGCGCACGGGCCGGCCGTCCAGATGAACGGCAAAGCCATTCTCGACGGGAGCCACCGAAACAGCCTTGTAGAAACGCTTCGGCAGCGGCGTCTTCATCTGGATCTGGGCGCGGCGCACGGGATCGGGGTCGGAAAGCAGCTTTCCGGCTTCGAGGTCTTCGAGGATGTCGCGCATGCCGAACTCCTTAAAGCAATTCCAGGGAACGTGTGAAGCGGTTTTCCGTCCGGAATTGCGTCAAAACAAAGAGATGGAGCAGCTTGCCGTTCGGCGAGTTGCTCTATGGTGCGGGTTGCCTGCGCGCCGGGCGATTGACGATGATCAGCCCGGCGGCGATCAGGCCGAGCGCCAGGATTATCCTGGTCGTCGGCAGCTCGCCCAACAGCACCGCACCGCACAGGACGCCGAACACCGGCGACAGGAAGGCGAAGCTCGACAGACCGGCGGCCGGATAACGCGTGAGCAGCCAGAACCACAACACATAGGTGAAGGCGACGATATAGAAAGACTGGAAGAGCAGCGCCAGTGTCGGCAAGGCGGCAAGCGCACGGATCGGCGGGCCGGCGAAAGGCATCACAAGCAGGCCAACGACAGTTGCACCCGCCAGCTGGTAAAGCAGAAGCTTTTCGGCGTTGGTTTCCACCAGTTTCGACCGCTTTATGAAGATGCTGGTCGCCGCCCAGAGAATGCCCGAGCCGAGACTGAGCAGGTCACCCGTCAGCGTCGCGTCGCTGCCGGCAGTGATGCCGTCGGAGAAAACCGCCGCCAGGCCGCAGAAGGCCAGAACAAGCCCACCGAGCTTGCGTGGGTTGATGCGCTCGCCAAGCAGGAAATGGCCGCCGATCAGGACCCAGAACGGCATGGTGTTGACCAGGAGCGTGTTGCGGGCAACGGTGGTGTATTCGAGCCCGATATAGAGGCACAGGAACTCGACGCCGAAGAGCACGCCGACGACGATGCCGGCGGGCAAAGTCGCATCCGCTTCGAACAGCTTGATGCCGCGCAGCCGGCACCAGCCAAGCACGCAGGCTCCCCCAATGAGCGATCGTGCGACCGAGACGAAGACAGGGTCGTAGCCGGCGTATGAGAGCTTGGCGGCGACGTAGTTCAGGCCCCAGGAAAAGGTCAGTCCGACCATAATGACAGCCGCGGCCATGTCGACTGCATCGCGACGATCCAATGCGGGGGCGACAGCCAAGTCAGTCCTCCGCGCTCTGGTCGTCGAAGCCGATCAGGTTCCAGCTCTGGCGCATATGCGGCGGCATCGGCGCCGTGACGTCGATGACGCCCTGGTCCGGATGCGGGATGATAATGCGGCGCGCATGCAGGTGCAGGCGGTTTTGAATGCCGCCCGGGAAATCCCAGTTGGTATCTGCCTCGAAATATTTTGGGTCGCCGATGATCGGACAACCTATATAGGCGGCGTGAACGCGAAGCTGGTGGGTGCGGCCGGTATAGGGCTCCATCTCCAGCCAGGTCATCGTCTGCGCCGCCTGCTCGATGACGCGGTAGTAGGAGACGGCGTGGTCGGCGCCCTTCTCTCCATGCGCGGCCACGCGCACGCGGTCGCCATCCTCCGTCGGCTCCTTGATCAGCCAGGTCGAGATCTTGTCCTCGCGCTTGGGCGGCACGCCCTTGACCAGCGCCCAGTAGGTTTTCTTGGTCTCTCGCGCCCGGAACGCTTCCGACAGCTTCATCGCCGCAAGACGGGTGCGGGCAACCACCAGCACGCCGGACGTGTCACGGTCGAGGCGGTGGACGAGGCGCGGCTTCTCGCCCTTCTGATTGCGCCAGGCCTCGAGCATGTCGTCGACATTGCGGGTGACGCCGGAGCCGCCCTGCACGGCGAGCCCCGCTGGCTTGTTGAAGACGAAAACCTTCGGGTCCTCATGCAAGAGCATCTTGGCGAGCACGTCGGCATCGCCCTGGTTGCGGATCGAGTGACCGGTGAGCGGCGCGTCGCCCTTCTTATCGACGTCGAGCGGCGGAACGCGGACAGACTGGCCGGGCTCGACACGCGTGTCGGCCTTTACCCGGCCGCCGTCGACGCGGATCTGGCCGGACCGAAGCAATTTCTGCAGATGGCCGAAGCCGAGGCCCGGATAATGGACCTTGAACCAGCGGTCGAGCCGCATGCCCGCCTCGCCGGCCTCAATCGTGATCTGTTCAACACCCGCCATGGATACGCTTTTCCGTTTGAAAGCGGCGCCATAGCACTAAGGCAGGCATTGTGCGAGCCAAAGGCCCAACAAAGCGCGACGATTGCCCCAATCGTCGCCGCGCACAGACGGTCGAGCGGTCAGGAACCGGTCCACAGGCCCATTCATCGAAGGTTTCGTCGTCGGCGACCGCGCCCCGGCGCTCGACGGGGATGCCGTCGCGGTCGGCCAGCATCACGCAGCAGCCGACCCCGCCGACCCGGCGGCAGCCAGCCGACGCTATAGGACGTTGGTAAGAGCAGACATCCGAGGTTCGGCCGCACGCCGCCCGAACCGGAGATTCAAAAGGCGCCAGGATCAGTTGGCAGCCTTCGGCTTGGACGAGCCGATCATCTTCCAGTTCTTGTAGAAGACGGAATTGATGCGCTCCACGCTGACCGAGACGATCGAGAGAAGGCCAGCGATCAGCCTCGGGAACGGAGACGGACGGATGATGTCGATGAAGACGCAATAGCGGCGGCCGTCATATTCGTTGACCGAGCGGTGGAAGAGCGTGTCGTCGAAGATGAACAGCGGGTTGTCGTACCAGTAGTTCTTCTTGCTGCCGCACTGGACGAAGATCTCCGCCTTCACCGGGATCAGGTTGTAGAGGATGCGCAGGCTGAGCCGGAGCGGTCCGAAATGCCAGGACGTGGATTCACGCTTGCTGAAAACGGATACCGCGATCGTCTTGATGTATTTGTAGTCCTTGTTGAATTCGGGAACGTTGTCGATCTTGTGCTTGCCGTACCACTGGTAGACATACATGCCGCGCCGGCCGGTGCCGAAATTGGCGTCGATATCGGCGATGATCTCGTCCTTGCGGGCGTTGAAGACGCCCAGCACCTCGTTGATCTCGCGCTGATAGTCCTGGGGGAACTGCTCGGGCTTCCAGACGCCGGGGTTGCGGTAGCAGAGAAGGTCGACGATCAGGTTGAACGGCGACAGCAGCCAGGTGAAAAGGCCATTGCCGAGGAAATAGCGCTCGAACAGGTTCCGGTTCTTCTGGTCGTTGCGCATGACGTCGATCAGGCCGAAAACGACCCAGATGGCGGTCAGGATCGGGATGAAGTAGACGGCGAGCGCGAGAACCACGACTGCAATCGCAGCCTTGCGGAGCGTCTTGACGGTTTTCTTTGTCATTGTCATTCGCGCGGGAGCGCGATCCTGTTCCGTTTGCCAAAATCACGGCGACCCCCGCCCGCCGTGCGTCTTGATAAGATTTTTTGTTTCCCGGCACAATGCCGCGCACGGTCCCGGTGGTCGGCCCGGATGATTGGAGTATGTTACTCCACTTCAACTCAATGTACGGCCGGCAAACCAAGCTCGTCCCATCTTTCCCAAGGGATCAGATCGTCGATCAGGAATTCGAAGCCGACGACGCTTTCGCCATGGCGCGGCTTTGCGACGAAGCGTGCCGACCGCCGGGCCGCGCAACTCAGCTGCTCCGTTCGCCGCGCAGCTTTGCCCAGTATTCCAGCCGCTTGCGGATATCGCGCTCGAAACCGCGCTCCGGCGGATCGTAGAAAGTGCGCCGGCCCATCTTTTCCGGAAAATAGTCCTGGCCTGAAAACGCGTCCGGCTCGTCATGGTCGTAGCGATAGCCGGCGCCGTAATCCTCCTGCTTCATCAGCTTGGTCGGCGCATTGAGGATGTGCTTCGGCGGCAGCAGCGAGCCGAACTCCTTGGCGGCCGCGGTCGCAGCCTTGAAGGCGGTGTAGACCGCGTTCGATTTCGGCGCTGTGGCCAGATAGACAGCGGCCTGGGCGAAGGCGAGTTCGCCCTCGGGCGAACCAAGATAGTCATAGGCGTCCTTGGCCGCATTGGCGACGACAAGCGCCTGTGGATCGGCGAGCCCGATATCCTCCACTGCCATGCGCACGAGCCGGCGACCGAGATAGAGCGGATCCTCGCCGGCATCGAACATGCGGGCAAGATAGTAGAGCGCCGCATCCGGATCGGAGCCGCGCACCGATTTATGCAGCGCCGAGATCAGATTGTAATGGCCGTCCTGGCCCTTGTCGTAGATCGGGGCGCGGCGCTGGATGACGCGCTGCAGGCCCTCCGGGCCGAACACCTCGCCTTTCTTGGCGGCGCGCCAGACTTCCTCGGCGAGCGTCAGCGAGGCGCGGCCGTCGCCATCCGCCATGCGGATCAGCATCGCGCGCGCTTCTTCATCGAGCGGCAGCGCCCTGCCCTCGGTTTCTTCCGCGCGCGCCAGCAGCTTGGCGATGCTTTCCTCGCCCAGCGAACGGAACACCAGCACGCGCGCGCGGGACAGAAGCGCGGCATTCAACTCAAAGGACGGGTTCTCTGTCGTGGCGCCGACCAGCACCACGGTGCCGTCTTCCATCACCGGCAAAAAACCGTCCTGCTGGGCGCGGTTGAAGCGATGGATCTCGTCGACGAAGAGCAGCGTCTGGCGCCCGTTGGAGCGCCTGAGCTTCGCTGCCTCGAAGACTTTCTTGAGGTCCGCGACACCGGAAAACACGGCCGAAATCTGCTCGAAGGCAAGATTGGTCTCGCCGGCGAGCAGCCGCGCCACCGTCGTCTTGCCGGTGCCGGGCGGCCCCCAGAAGATCATCGAGCCGAGCGAACCGGAATCGATCAACCTGGTCAGGGCGCCATCGGGACCCGTCAGATGCTCCTGGCCCACGACCTCGCCGAGGTTTTTGGGGCGCAACCGGTCGGCGAGCGGTCGCCCGGGCGCCACTTTCTCCGGTTCATCGGAACTGAACAGATCGGCCATGCAAGTCTTTTGGTTGAAAAGCGATCTTCAAAGATGGGAAGACCGCCTCAGTAGCGCAACACCTGGCGCAGTATTTGCCCGCCGCGCTCGACGGTAAAGCGCCACCAGCGCGTGTCCTGCTGAGCAACCTGCGCCAGCTTCGCCGCAGTGTCGATGGTGGTGCCGTTGACCTCGCGCACGATATCGCCGGGCTGGAAGCCGAAATCGGCGGCCGGCGAATCGCGGCTGATATCGATGACGGTGACGCCCTTGATATCCGTGCGAAGGCCAAGGCGCTGGGCAAGCCGGGGCGACAGCTCCGTGACCTTGGCGCCGGAAAAGGGACTGCGACCGCGCAAGGTGACTTCGCTGGGCTTGGCGCCTTCCGGCGCGCGCTCCAGCGGAATCTCCAACGTCGCCTGCTGCCCTTTGCTCAGCACGGCAAACGTCGCCTTGGTGCCGATCGACAGCGTCGCCATGCGGTAGTCGAGTGCCTCGATGCTTTCGACCGGCGTGTTGTTGAGCGACAGGATGACGTCGCCAGGCTTCAAGCCGGCCTTGCCCGCGGGCCCGGTCGCGTCCACGGACGACACCAGGGCGCCGGTCGGCTTCTCCATGCCGAGAGATTCGGCGATCTGCGGCGTCACCATTTCGAACTCGGCGCCGATATAGGGGCGCTCGAAGAAGTCGAGCCCGGCCTTGGCGGCGTCGGCAAAGGCGCGCACCATGTTCGAGGGAATGGCGAAGCCGATGCCGATCGAGCCGCCGCTGCGGCTGTAGATCGCGGTGTTGATGCCGACCAGCTGGCCGCCCATGTTGATCAGCGCGCCGCCCGAATTGCCGGGATTGATGGCCGCATCGGTCTGGATGAAATAGCCCGAATCGGAGACGCCGATATGGCTGCGGGCAAGCGCCGAGACGATGCCACTGGTGGTGGTCTGGCCGACGCCGAACGGGTTGCCGATGGCGAGCACCAGGTCGCCGACCTCGAGCGCGTCGGAATCGCCGATGGCGATCACCGGGAACGGCTTGTCGGCCGAGATCTTGAGCACGGCGAGATCGAGCGTCTCGTCCTTGAGCATGACCTTGGAGGTGAACTCGCGTCCGTCGGCGGTCGCGACCTTCACCTCGTCGGCGTCCTTGATGACGTGGAAGTTGGTGACGATGACGCCGCTCGGATCGACCAGCACGCCGGAGCCCAGCGAGGACTGCGCGCGGGGCTGGGCGCGGCCGAAGAATTCCTCGAAGAAGGGATCGCCCTCGAAAGGCGACGTCACCTTTGCGGTCTGCGAGGCATAGACATTCACCACGGCCGGGGCCGTCTGCTTGACCAGCGGCGCGAAGGAGAGCTGCACCTCCTCGCGGCCGAACGGCACGCGCTTGTCGGGGCCGGACGTGCCGTTCTCGCCTTCGACGCCATGCAGGAGATCGGTCAGCACATCGGAGAGGCCCGGATCGGCCGGCTTGGCGGCATCCTCGGCAAAAGCCTGTCTTGCGGCCGGTGCCGCGGCGAAGACCGCCAGCGCGGCAACAAGAAACAGTCGTTTGAGGTGCATTCTCGAATCCCTCCAGATCGGGCGCCATTGTCCTGACGATTGTGCAGAATGAAAGGCTAATGCACACAAATGCGACACTTGTCGCGCAAAAGCGTTCGCGCAAGGGCGAAAAATCTGCACGCCTGCCGCCCCTCCGGCAAATGCAAAAAGGGGCCCGCAGGCCCCTTGAAGTCATTGACGAAAACGCTTGACCTCAGGCGGCCGCGGCTTCCTCGTTGGCGCCCTCGGCCTCGAGGCGGGCGCGGTCGGCGGCGCCCTTGGCCGAGGTGTCGCGGTCGACGAATTCGATGACCGCCATCGCGGCGTTGTCGCCCTTGCGGAAGCCCGCCTTCATGATGCGCAGATAGCCGCCGTTGCGGGTGGCGTAGCGCGGGGCGAGGGTTTCGAACAGGCGCTTGACGACGCCTTCATTGCCGATCTGGGCGATGACCTGACGACGGGCGTGCAGGTCGCCGCGCTTGCCGAGCGTGACGAGCTTCTCGACGATCGGACGCAGGTCCTTCGCCTTCGGCAGGGTGGTGAGGATCTGCTCGTGCTCGATCAGAGACACGGCGAGGTTGGCGAACATTGACTTGCGGTGGCTTACGCTGCGGGCGAAGCGACGGCCTTTGAAACCGTGGCGCATGGCTCTTTTCCTTCTTCAGTTGTTCAAGAGGCCACGGCCTCTGATGGTTTTCCGCATGACCGTCGGATCGAGCGGCTCTCGCCGCCGATCCTTGGAATTCATGCTCAATATTGGTCTTCGTAACGCTTGGCGAGGTCTTCGATGTTTTCCGGCGGCCAGTCCGGCACTTCCATGCCGAGATGGAGGCCCATGGCCGCCAGCACTTCCTTGATCTCGTTCAGCGACTTGCGGCCGAAGTTCGGGGTGCGCAGCATCTCGGCTTCGGTCTTCTGGATCAGGTCGCCGATATAGACGATGTTGTCGTTCTTCAGGCAGTTGGCCGAACGCACCGAAAGCTCGAGCTCGTCGACCTTCTTGAGCAGCGCCGGGTTGAAGGCGAGCTCGGTGACGGCTTCGGCGGCGACTTCCTTCTGCGGCTCGTCGAAGTTGACGAAGAGCGCAAGCTGGTCCTGCAGGATGCGGGCGGCGAAAGCCACCGCGTCCTCGCCCGAGATCGAGCCGTTGGTCTCGATGGTCATGGTCAGCTTGTCGTAGTCGAGCACCTGGCCCTCGCGGGTGTTCTCGACCTTGTAGGAGACCTTCTTGACCGGCGAGTAGAGGCTGTCGACCGGGATCAGGCCGATCGGCGCGTCCTCGGCGCGGTTGCGCTCTGCCGGCACATAGCCCTTGCCGGTGTCGACGGTGAACTCCATGCGGATCTCGGCGCCCTCGTCCAGCGTGCAGATGACGTGGTCGGGGTTGAGGATCTCGACGTCACCCACGGTCTGGATGTCGCCGGCGAGCACGGCGCCCGGGCCCTGCTTGCGAACGACCATGCGCTTGGGACCATCGCCTTCCATGCGGATGGCGATTTCCTTGATGTTGAGCACGATGTCGGTCACGTCCTCGCGCACGCCGGCGATGGACGAGAATTCATGCAGCACGCCGTCGATCTGCACGGCGGTGACGGCCGCACCGCGCAGCGAAGACAGAAGCACGCGCCGCAGCGCGTTGCCCAGCGTCAAGCCAAAGCCCCGCTCGAGCGGCTCGGCCACCAGAGTGGTCAGCGTCTTCTTCTTCGACGAGAACTCGATCTTGTTCGGCTTGATCAGTTCCTGCCAGTTTTTCTGGATCATAAATGTCTTCCTTCCTTTGCCCCGCCACCATCCAATCGTGGCGGGCGACACGGAAAACCGCGGAGGAACGCCGTGGCGTTCGCGCGGCGCTTAAAAATCAGACGCGGCGCTTCTTGCGCGGACGGCAGCCATTGTGCGGGATCGGCGTCACGTCACGGATCGAGGTGATGGTGAAGCCCGCCGCCTGCAGCGCGCGGAGCGCCGATTCACGGCCGGAGCCGGGTCCGCAGACCTCGACCTCGAGCATGCGCATGCCGTGTTCCTGGGCCTTCTTGGCGACGTCCTCGGCAGCCATCTGGGCGGCGAACGGGGTCGACTTGCGCGAACCCTTGAAACCTTGCGCGCCAGCCGATGACCAGGCAATCGAATTGCCCTGCGCGTCGGTGATGGTGATCATAGTGTTGTTGAAGGTCGAATTGACGTGGGCAACGCCCGACGAAATGTTCTTGCGTTCGCGACGGCGAACACGAGCGGCTTCCTTGGCCATGGTAGTCCTTTCAGTTGATCTCTACACCGCCGTAATGCCAGCGGCTCCACCTTGGGAAGGCAGTAGGGGAGTAAGGCAGTAAGGGAGTAGGGAAAACACAATCCCTATTGCCTTACTGCCCTACTCCCTTACTCCCCTAAATTACTTCTTCTTGCCGGCGATCGCCTTGGCCGGACCCTTGCGGGTGCGCGCATTGGTATGCGTGCGCTGGCCGCGGACCGGCAGCGAGCGGCGGTGACGCAGGCCGCGGTAGCAGCCGAGGTCCATGAGCCGCTTGATGTTCATCGAGACTTCGCGGCGCAGGTCGCCTTCGACCTGGTAATCGCGGTCGATCGCCTCGCGGATCTGCAACACTTCCGCGTCGGTCAGTTGGTTGACGCGGCGGTCCGCCGGGATGCCGACCTTGTCGACGATCTCCTGGGCAAACTTCTTGCCGATGCCGTGAATGTACTGAAGCGCGATGACGACGCGCTTGTTAGTCGGAATGTTGACGCCGGCTATACGAGCCATTTTCTTCTCTTTCTCCATGTGGGCCGGGCATGCCCGGCGCTGTCGAAGTTGCCCCGCGTCCGGTGGAGGCCGGCCCTTGCGGGAGTTTCCTGGTTCAAAGCGACCGCCTTGCCCGCAAGGGCAAGCAAAGTCCATGCCTGATAGGAAGACGGGCCGCCATACCCCAACGGCCCACTTCAGTCAAGCGCAATCTTTAATTGTCGGCCCGGCCTACTTCGCCGCAGCCGCGAGGACCTTGCCGATCTCGGCGGTCACGGCATCGATACTGGCCATGCCGTCGACGGTCTTGAGCTTGCCTTTGGCGTAGTAGTAGCCGATCAGCGGCGCCGTCTTCTTGTAGTATTCGCGCAGGCGTTCCTCGAACACCGCCGGGTTGTCGTCCTTGCGCACCGGCTGGCCGGCGGCCTTGGCATCTTCGGCGCGTTTGACGATTCGCCCAACCAGCGCCTTGTCATCGACGACGAGCTCGATGACGGTGTCGAGCGCTATGCCGCGCTCGGCGAGCATCGCCTCCACCGCGTCGGCCTGGACCAGCGTGCGCGGATAACCATCGAGGATGAAACCCTTGGCGCAATCCGGCTGATCGATGCGTTCGGCGACGATGGCGTTGACGATCGCATCCGAGACCAGCTCACCGGCATCCATCACCGCCTTGGCACGCTTGCCGACCTCGGTTCCGGCCTGGACGGCGGCACGCAGCATGTCACCAGTCGAGAGCTGAGGGATGCCGTGTTTTTCTACCAGTCTTTGTGCTTGCGTCCCCTTGCCCGCTCCTGGCGGCCCAAGCAATATCAGCCTCATCTGCTCCTCTTCCCCCCGCGCAACTTCGACTTCTTGATCAGGCCCTCATACTGGTGCGCGATCAGGTGACCCTGAATCTGCGCCACCGTGTCGAGCGTGACACTGACCACGATCAGAAGCGATGTGCCACCGAGGTAGAAAGGTACGCCAGTCGCCGAAATCAGGAACTCCGGCAGCAGACAGACCAGCACCAGATAAATGGCGCCGATGACGGTTATGCGGGTCAGAACATAGTCGATATAGTCGGCGGTGCGCTCGCCCGGACGATAGCCCGGGATGAAGCCGGAGTGCTTCTTGAGCTGGTCGGCCGTGTCCTTCGGGTTGAAGACGATCGCCGTGTAGAAGAAGGCGAAGAAGACGATCATGCCCGCATAGAAGATCATGTAAAGCGGCTGGCCGTGGCCGAGCGAGGCGAGAATCGTGCTTGCCCAGGCCGGAAGGTTCGTCGCCTGCGAGAAGCCCGCGACCGTCGCCGGCAGAAGCAGCAGCGAGGACGCGAAGATCGGCGGGATGACGCCAGAGGTGTTGAGCTTCAGCGGCAGATGCGAGGTATCGCCCTGGAACATGCGGTTGCCGACCTGGCGCTTCGGATACTGGATGAGCAGACGGCGCTGCGCGCGCTCGAAGAAAACGATGAGCGCGATGACGATGATGGCCAGCACGATGATCGCGAGGATGAGGCCCGTCGACAGCGCGCCGGTGCGGCCGAGTTCCAGCGTGCCGGAGATCGCGCGGGGCAGGCCGGCGACGATGCCGGAGAAGATGATCAGCGAAATGCCGTTACCGATGCCGCGCGCGGTGATCTGCTCGCCGAGCCACATCAGGAACATGGTGCCGCCGACCAGCGTGACGACGGTCGAGATGCGGAAGAACATGCCGGGATCGTTGACGATGCCGTTGCCGCCCTCGAGGCCGATCGAAATGCCGTAGGCCTGGATCAGCGCCAGGAGCACGGTGCCGTAGCGCGTGTACTGGTTGATGATCTTGCGACCCTGCTCGCCTTCCTTCTTCAGCGTTTCCAGCGAAGGGATGACCGAGGTCATCAGCTGCATGATGATGGAGGCGGAGATATAGGGCATGATGCCCAGCGCGAAGATCGCCATGCGCTGCACGGCGCCGCCGGCGAACATGTTGAACATGCCGAGCACGCCCTTGCTCTGCGAGGAGAAGGCTTGGGCGAAAGCGTCGGGATTGATGCCGGGAAGCGGGATATAGGTGCCGAGGCGGTAGACGAGCAGCGCGCCGATGGTGAACCAGATGCGCTTCTTGAGGTCCTCGGCCTTGGCGAAGGCCGCGAAATTCAGATTGGAGGCTAGTTGTTCAGCAGCCGAGGCCATGCCTGATTCTCCGCTAGACCATGATGCCGAAAAGTGTGGAGCGGTTTTCGGACGATATCATGCTCTACTTCTTTTGATTTCCATATCACGCTCGATGCCCGCAGCTCAGGCGGCGCGTGTCACCGAAGCTCACGAGATAAGCTCCGGACCGTAAACATGCAAGCGGCCGCGTTGACGCGGCCGCCCAATTCATCCGGTCAAAGCGCGGCTCGACGGAAAATGCGAAATCATCCCGGTCGGCCGCGCTTCAAATTGCCGTTACTCGGCGGCGGCCGCTTCCGGCAGCTTCACCGAACCGCCGGCCTTCTCGATCTTCTCGATCGCGGCCTTGGAGGCGCCGGCGACGTCGAAGGAGAGCTTGGCCTTGAGTTCGCCGTCGGACAGCACGCGCACGCCGTCCTTGGCGCGGCGGATGACGCCGGCGGCAACCAAGGCCTCGGCCGTCACGGTCGCCTTGGCGTCGAGCTTCTTGGCATCGATCGCGGCCTGGATACGAGCCAGCGACACAACGGTGAAGCTCTTGGCGAAGATGTTGTTGAAGCCACGCTTCGGCAGGCGCCGGTAGAGCGGCATCTGGCCGCCCTCGAAGCCGTTGATGGCAACGCCCGAGCGGGCCTTCTGGCCCTTGACGCCGCGACCGGCGGTCTTGCCCGAGCCGGAGCCGATGCCGCGACCGAGGCGCTTCCTGGAGTGCGTGGCGCCGTCCTTGTCACGCAGATCGTTGAGTTTCATGTTTCTTCTCCTGCGCTTCCGTTCAGGCCTCGTCCACGACGCGGACGAGGTGCTGGACGGCGGCGATCATGCCGCGCACCGAAGGGGTATCTTCCAGCGTGCGCCGCTTGTGCATCTTGTTCAGGCCGAGGCCGACCAGCGTCGCGCGCTGCTCCTTCGGCCGGCGGATCGGCGAGCCGATCTGCTCGACGGTGATGGTCTTGGTAGCTTTCTTGGCCATGGTCGAAATCCCTGGTCAGCGTCGACTATTCTTCAGCCGCAACGGCGGTGCCGCGGCGGGCCTGAAGGGTCGAGTACTTGATGCCGCGCGCGGCAGCCACATCCTTCGGATGCATCTGGCTCTTCAGCGCGTCGAAGGTGGCGCGAACCATGTTGTAGGGGTTCGACGAACCCATCGACTTGGCGACCACGTCATGCATGCCGAGCGTCTCGAAGACGGCGCGCATCGGGCCGCCGGCGATGATGCCGGTACCCTGCTTGGCGGCGCGCAGCAGAACGCGCCCAGCGCCCCAACGGCCCTCGACGTCGTGATGCAGCGTGCGGCCCGAACGCAGCGGCACGAAGATCATGTCGCGCTTGGCCGACTCGGTCGCCTTGCGGATCGCTTCCGGCACTTCGCGCGCCTTGCCGTGGCCGAAGCCGACGCGGCCCTTCTGGTCGCCGACGACGACGAGAGCGGCAAAGCCGAAACGACGGCCGCCCTTCACCACCTTGGCGACGCGGTTGATGTGGACGAGCTTGTCCACCATGCCGTCGTCACGCTCTTCGCGCTCGCGGCCGCGGCCGCCTTCTCTACGTTCCTGTGCCATATCCTAGTCCTTGTTCTTTTCCGGAAGCACGGGTTGCTGTTTGCCGACGCCGCTTCGGGTCGTCAGCGGCGAATTTTTCCTTTGCATGATCTTATCCGAAAAGTCTGCAACTTTTCGCTGCGCGGACCTCCCGGTTCGGGATCATGCATTAGAAGCTGAGACCGCCTTCGCGGGCAGCCTCGGCCAGCGCCTTGACGCGGCCATGATAGATGTACGGGCCGCGGTCGAAGACGACTTCCTTGACGCCTGCCTTGGTGGCACGCTCGGCGATCAGCTTGCCGACCGCGGCGGCGGCAGAGGTGTCGGCGCCGGTCTTGAGCGAACCCTTGAGGTCCTTCTCCAGCGTCGAGGCGGCGGCCAGCGTGTGGCCGTTGGCGTCGTCGATGACCTGGACGTAAATGTTCTTCGAGGTGCGGTGCACCGAAAGCCGCGGACGCTCGCCGGCGACCTTCTTCAGCTGGCGGCGCACGCGCTGCGCGCGGCGTTGGATGGTTTCTTTGGGACTTGCCATAATGTCAGTTCCTTGCCTTCAGAAAACGGGGGCAACCCTGTGCGGTAGGCCAAGCCTCCCGCGGCCGCTCCCCGCGGCGTTACACTTCTGCGGCTTGGCCCTTTGCGAAAAGTCTGCAGCTTTTCGGGGCCAGGCCTATTACTTCTTCTTGCCTTCCTTGCGCACGATGCGCTCGTTGGCATAGCGCACGCCTTTGCCCTTGTAGGGCTCGGGGCCGCGATATTCGCGGATCTCGGCGGCGACCTGGCCAACCTGCTGCTTATCGATGCCCGAGACGGTGATTTCGGTCGGCTTCGGCACCGTAATGGTGATGCCCTGCGGCGTCTGATAAACCACGTCGTGGCTGAAGCCGAGCGCCAGCTGCAGGTTCTTGCCCTGCAACGCCGCGCGATAGCCGACGCCGGTGATCTCGAGCTTCTTTTCGAAGCCGTCCCTCACGCCCTGCAGGATGTTGACGATCTGCGTGCGCGACATGCCCCACTTGGAGCGGGCGTTCTTGGTCTGGTCGCGCGGCTCGACGGAGATCTCGTTGTTCTCCATCTTGACCAGCACTTCGTCGTTCACCACGAACTTCAGCTCGCCCTTGGGGCCCTTCGCCGTCACGGTCTGGCCGTTGACGGACGCGGTCACGCCCTGCGGCAGCAAAACGGGTTTCTTTCCGATACGAGACATTTTGTTGTCCTCGTCACTTCTTTCGTTTCAGGTTCCAGTTCCCGGGCGCGATCCCGAGAACCGAAGCCCATTCATCAATCTCGCGCCGGATCAGAAGATCTGGCAGAGGATCTCGCCGCCGACATTCTGCTCGCGTGCTTCATGGTCGGCCATGACGCCCTTCGGCGTCGAAAGGATGGCGATGCCGAGGCCGTTGGCGACCTGCGGGATCGACTTGGCCGAGACATAGACGCGGCGACCGGGCTTCGAGACGCGCTCGATTTCGCGCACGACCGGAGCGCCGTCGAAATACTTCAGCTCGATCTCGATTTCGGACTTGCCGTTTTCGAAATCGGTCTGGCTGTAGTCGCGGATATAGCCTTCCGACTTCAGCACTTCGAGGACGCGGGCGCGCAGACGCGAGGCCGGGGTCGAAACGCTCGACTTCTTGCGGCCATAGGCGTTGCGGATGCGGGTCAGCATATCGCCGAGAGGATCGCTCAATGACATCTCAGTGTCTCCTTACCAGCTCGACTTGACCAGGCCCGGGATCTGGCCGGTATTGCCCAGATCGCGAAGCGCGATACGCGAAAGCTTCAGCTTGCGATAATAGGCGCGCGGACGGCCCGTCACTTCGCAGCGGTTGCGGATGCGGATCTTGGCCGAGTTGCGCGGCAGCGCCGAAAGCTTCAACTGGGCGCGGAAACGCTCTTCCATCGGCTTGGACTGATCCATGATGATGGCCTTGAGCGCCGTGCGCTTGGCGGCGTACTGGTCGGCGAGCTTGCGGCGCCGGTTGTTCTTCTCGACTGAGCTGGTCTTTGCCATTTCAGATGTTTCCTTTTTCGCTGCCGTTACTGGCGGAAGGGGAAGTTGAAGGCCTTGAGCAGCGCTCTTGCCTCGTCGTCCGTCTTCGCCGTCGTACAAACGATGACGTCCATGCCCCAGACCTGATCAACCTTGTCGTAGTTGATCTCCGGGAACACGATGTGCTCCTTGATGCCCATGGCATAGTTGCCACGGCCGTCAAAGCTCTTCGGGTTCAGTCCGCGGAAGTCGCGAACGCGCGGCAGCGCGATGTTCACGAGGCGGTCGAGGAACTCGTACATGCGTTCCTTGCGCAGCGTGACCTTGGCGCCGATCGGCATGTTCTCGCGCACCTTGAAGCCGGCAATCGAGTTGCGGGCGCGGGTGACGACGGCCTTCTGGCCGGCGATCAGCGCGAGATCCTCGGCCGCGACCGAGGGTTTCTTGGAGTCTGCGGTTGCTTCGCCGACACCCATGTTCAGCACGATCTTGTCGATGCGCGGAACCTGCATGTCATTGTCGTAGCCGAACTGCTCCTGCATCGCCTTGCGGATGGTCTCGTTGTAGACCTTCTTGAGGCGCGGCTCGTTCTTGGCAGTTGCCTGCTTGGTTTCAGCCTTAGCCATTGATGACTTCTCCCGAACGCTTGGCGACGCGCACCTTCTTGCCATCCTTCTGGATGGTGAAGCCGACGCGGGTCGGCTTGCCGTCCTTGGGGTCGGCCAGCGCGATATTCGACAGGTGGATCGGCGCTTCCTTGGTGATGATCCCGGCCTCTTGGGACTGGGTCTGCTTCTGGTGACGGCGAATGAGGTTCACGCCGCGGACGACCGCGGTGTCTTCCTTCGGCTGCACCGACAGGACTTCGCCCGAACGGCCCTTGTCCTTGCCGGCAAGCACGACGACCTTGTCGCCTTTTTTGATCTTTTGCATTGGTCCGGCTCCTTACAGCACTTCAGGCGCGAGCGAGATGATCTTCATGTGGTTCTTGGCGCGCAATTCGCGCGGAACCGGTCCGAAGATACGGGTGCCGATCGGCTCTTTCTTATTGTCGACGAGAACGGCCGCGTTCTTGTCGAAACGGATCACGCTGCCGTCCGGGCGGCGGATGTCCTTGGCCGTGCGAACCACGACCGCCTTCATCACATCGCCCTTCTTAACGCGGCCGCGCGGAATGGCTTCCTTGATCGACACCACGATGATGTCGCCGACGGAGGCATATTTCCGCTTCGAGCCGCCCAGCACCTTGATGCACATGACACGACGGGCGCCGGAATTGTCCGCGACGTCGAGGTTTGTTTGCATCTGAATCATGACTGGCCGCCTTCTTCTTTTCTAACGGGACGGGTTCTTTCACCCCTCCCCGGTCTGTCCAAAATTCGGTTCGTTCGCCCGGATCAAGCCTGATCCGAAGAGACGACAACCCAGCGCTTGTCCTTGGAAATCGGCTTCGATTCCTGGATGAACACCTGGTCGCCGACCTTGTGGGCGTTGTTCTCGTCGTGCGCCTTGTACTTCTTGGTCATGCGCACGGTCTTCTTCATCACCGGATGGGTGAAGCGACGCTCGACCTTGACCACGACCGTCTTCTCGTTCTTGTCGCTGACGACGGTGCCCTGCAGGATGCGCTTTGGCATGGTTCTCGTCCTTAAGCCTTCTTGGCCGCGGATTTTTCCGCGGCGATGGTCTTGATGCGCGCGATGTCCTTGCGGACCTGCTTCACGCGCGCGGTCTTCTCGAGCTGGCCGGTGGCCTTCTGGAAGCGCAGGTTGAACTGCTCCTTCTTGAGGGCCGCCAGGTCGTCGGTCAGCTGATCCTGGGTCTTGGTCCGGATGTCTTCGGCTTTCATGATCGCCTGTCCTTATTCTGCGATGCGCTGCACGAAGCGCGTCTTGACCGAGAGCTTGGCGGCGCCGAGACGCAGCGCTTCACGAGCCGTCTCCTCGCTAACGCCGTCGATCTCGAACATGATACGGCCGGGCTTGACGCGCGCCGCCCAGTAGTCGACTGCGCCTTTGCCCTTGCCCATGCGGACTTCGGTCGGCTTCGAGGTGACCGGCAGGTCCGGGAACACCCGGATCCAGACGCGGCCGGCGCGCTTCATCTCGCGGGTGATCGCGCGGCGGGCCGCCTCGATCTCGCGCGCGGTGACGCGGTTCGGCTCAAGCGCCTTCAGCCCGAAACCGCCGAAATCCAGATTGGTGCCGCCCTTGGCGGTACCGTGGATACGGCCCTTGAACTGCTTGCGGAACTTTGTGCGCTTTGGCTGCAGCATCGTTCTAACTCCAAATTCTCAAATGTCTCAGGCGTTCTCGCGACGGCGGCCGCGTTCACGCTCACCGCCAGCACCGCCGCCATGCGCGGCATCACCTTCGGTTGCACGGCGCTCGGAGGCCATCGGGTCATGCTCGAGGATCTCGCCCTTGAACACCCACACCTTGACGCCGCAGATACCGTAGGCCGTGTTCGCCTCGGCGGTGCCGTAGTCGACATCGGCGCGCAGCGTATGCAGCGGCACGCGGCCTTCGCGGTACCACTCCATGCGCGCGATTTCGGCGCCGCCGAGACGGCCGGAGCAGTTGATGCGGATGCCTTCGGCGCCGAGACGCATGGCCGACTGAACGGCACGCTTCATAGCGCGGCGGAACGCGATGCGGCGCTCGAGCTGCTGGGCGATCGACTGGGCGACCAGCGTGGCGTCGATTTCCGGCTTGCGCACTTCGACGATGTTGAGGTGCGTTTCGGACTTCGTCATCTCGGTCAGCTTCTTGCGAAGCTTCTCGATGTCGGCGCCCTTCTTGCCGATGATGAGGCCCGGACGCGCGGCGTGGATGGTGACGCGGCACTTCTTGTGCGGACGCTCGATCACGACCTTCGAGATCGCGGCCTGCTTGAGTTCCTTCTCGAGATACTTGCGGATCTTGAGGTCCTCGTGCAGCAGCTGGCCGTATTCGCCGGTGTTCGCGAACCAGCGCGAATCCCAGGTACGGTTGATGCCGAGACGCAGCCCGATCGGATTGACTTTCTGGCCCATTATGCGGCCTCCCCTTTTTCCTCGACTTCACGAACGACGATCGTGAGGTGCGAGAACGGCTTTTCGATACGGCTGGCGCGACCGCGGCCACGGGCGTGGAAACGCTTCATGACGATCGACTTGCCGACATAGGCTTCCGCCACGATCAGAGCGTCAACGTCGAGGTCGTGATTGTTTTCCGCGTTGGCGATCGCCGATTCCAGCGTCTTCTTGACCGTGCCGGAAATCCGCTTGGCCGAGAATTCAAGATCGGAAAGCGCTGTCGCGACCTTCTTGCCGCGGATCAGCGCGGCAACCAGGTTGAGCTTCTGCGGGCTGATGCGGATCGTGCGCAGAACGGCACGCGCCTCGTTATCAGCAAGCCTGCGCGGAGCTTTGGCCTTGCCCATGATTATTTCCTCTTCGCCTTTTTATCCGCGCCGTGACCGTAATAGGTCCGGGTCGGAGCGAATTCACCGAACTTGTGGCCGACCATGTCTTCGTTCACCGAGACGGGAACGTGCTTCTGGCCGTTGTAGACACCGAAGGTGAGGCCGACGAACTGCGGCAGGATGGTGGAGCGACGGCTCCACATCTTGATCACCTCATTGCGACCACCTTCACGAACCTTGTCCACCTTCTTGAGAAGGTAGCCGTCGATAAAGGGGCCTTTCCAAATCGAACGAGTCACTTGGCGTTACCTCTTCTTAGCTCTTGCGCTGATGACGCGAGCGCAGGATGAACTTGTCGGTCGCCTTGTTGGACCGCGTCTTCTTGCCCTTGGTCGGCTTGCCCCACGGGGAAACCGGATGGCGACCACCGGAGGTGCGGCCTTCGCCGCCGCCATGCGGATGGTCAACCGGGTTCATGGTCACGCCGCGATTGTGCGGGCGCTTGCCGCGCCACACGGTGCGACCGGCCTTGCCGTCATTGATGTTGCCGTGGTCGGGGTTCGACACGGCACCGACGGTGGCCATGCAGGAGCCGTGCACGACACGCTGCTCGCCCGAGTTGAGGCGCAGGATCGCCATGCCCTGGTCACGGCCGACGAGCTGGGCGTAACCGCCAGCCGAACGGGCGACCTGGCCGCCCTTGCCCGGCTTCAGCTCGATGTTGTGGACGATCGTGCCGACCGGCATCGCGGCCAGCGGCATCGCGTTGCCCGGCTTCACGTCGACCGCTTCGCCGGCCACGATCTTGTCGCCGGCAGCAAGACGCTGCGGGGCCAGGATGTAGGACAGCTCGCCGTCGTCATACTTGATCAGCGCGATGAAGGCGGTGCGGTTCGGATCGTATTCGATACGCTCGACCGTGCCGACGACGTCGTACTTCTTACGCTTGAAGTCGATGATGCGGTACGAACGCTTGTGACCGCCGCCGATGAAGCGGGCCGTGATGCGGCCGTAATTGTTGCGGCCGCCCGACTTGGTCAGGCCTTCGGTCAGGCCCTTGACGGGCTTGCCCTTGTAGAGGCCCGAGCGGTCGACGATGACCAGCTGGCGGGTGCTCGGCGTTACCGGGTTGAATTTCTTGAGTGCCATTGTCCTGTCCTCGCGGCCTTGCTCAGAGACCCGTCGCGACGTCGATCGACTGGCCGTCGGCCAGCGTCACAACCGCCTTCTTGACGTCGCCCTGGCGGCCAACAGTGCCGCGGAAGCGCTTGATCTTGCCCTTGCGGACGAGCGTGTTCACAGCCGTCACCTTGACGCCGAAGAGAGCTTCCACGGCAGCCTTGATTTCCGGCTTCGACGCCTTCTTGGCGACGTTGAAGACGACCTGGTTCTGCTCGGAAGCCATGGTCGACTTTTCGGTGATCGCCGGCGAGACGATCACGTCGTAGTGACGGAGGTCGGTCATTTAAAGCGCTCCTCGAGAGCCTCGACGGCGGCCTTCGAAAGGACCAGCGTGCCGCGGCGCAGAATGTCGTAGACGTTGATGCCCTGGATGGGCAGCACGTCGATGTTGGGAATGTTGGTCGCGGCCAGCTTGAAGTTCTGGTCAAGCTCGGCGCCGCCGATAACCAGGGCGTTGGTCAGCCCCAGCGTCTCGAGGTTCGCCACCAGCGCCTTGGTCTTGGCCTCGGTGAGCTTCAGCTCGTCGACGATGATCAGCGAAGCGCTCTTGGCCTTGGCCGAGAGAGCGTGCTTGAGGCCAAGCGCACGGACCTTCTTCGGCAGCTCGTGCTCGTGGCTGCGAACGACCGGGCCGTGTGCCTTGCCGCCGCCGCGGAACTGCGGGGCGCGAGCCGAGTGGTGACGGGCGCGGCCCGTACCCTTCTGCTTGTACATCTTGGCGCCGGTGCGCGCGATTTCGGCGCGGCCCTTGGCCTTGTGCGTGCCCTGCTGCTTCTTTGCAAGCTGCCAGCGCACGACGCGCTGCAGGATGTCTTCGCGCGGATCAAGGCCGAAAATCTCCTCGGAGAGTTTCACCTTGCCGGCGTCCTTGCCGCCCAGCGTTGTGATCTTGAGATCCATTATTCGGCTCCCTCAGTGGCCGGGGCTTCGTTCTTGGCGGCAGCAGCGGCACGGATCGCGGCGGGCTTCGGCGCATTGGCCGGCAGCGCAACCTTGGCGGCGTCGCGAACCAGTATCCAGGCGCCCTTGACGCCGGGAACCGCGCCGCGGATCAGGATCAGGCCGCGATCGGCGTCGGTCGAGACGACCTCGACATTCTGCGTGGTGACGCGGGTGTCGCCCATGTGGCCGGCCATCTTCTTGCCCTTGAACACCTTGCCGGGGTCCTGGCGCTGACCGGTCGAACCGTGCGTGCGGTGCGAGACCGAGTTACCGTGCGTGGCGCGGCCGCCACCCATGTGGTGACGCTTGATCACGCCCTGGAAGCCCTTGCCGGTCGAGGTGCCCGTGACGTCGACCTTCTGGCCGGCGACAAAGTGCTCGACGGTCAGCTCGGCACCGACGTCGATCATGTTGTCGGCGGAGACGCGGAACTCGGCGACCTTCGCCTTCGGCTCGACGGAAGCGGCGGCGAAATGGCCGCGCATCGCCTTCGACGTGTTCTTCACCTTGGCAAGGCCAACGCCGAGCTGGACGGCGGTGTAGCCGTTCTTCTCCTGCGTGCGCTGGGCCACGACCTGGCAGTTCTCCATCTGGAGAACGGTGACGGGAACGTGCTCCCCGGCATCGTTGTAGATGCGGGTCATTCCCACCTTCTTTGCAATCACACCTGAACGCATCGGTTCAATTCCTTTAGAGTTCCCTGTCGGGGCTATCGCCCCTCCACGCCTCTTGTTCCTTTAGAGTTCCGGGCCAGGGGCACCGCCCCTTACCGCGCTCTCATTCTCTTAGAGCTTGATCTCGACGTCGACACCGGCCGCCAGATCGAGCTTCATCAAAGCATCGACCGTCTGCGGGGTCGGATCGACGATGTCGAGCAGCCGCTTGTGCGTGCGCATCTCGAACTGCTCACGGCTCTTCTTGTCGACGTGGGGCGACCGGTTGACCGTGAATTTCTCGATCCGCGTCGGCAGCGGAATGGGGCCGCGGACGTTGGCGCCGGTGCGCTTGGCGGTCGACACGATTTCGCGCGTCGAGGCGTCGAGCACCCGGTGGTCAAACGCCTTAAGGCGGATGCGGATATTCTGTCCGTTCATGCGTCAATTCCTTGTTCTGGCGCGGCGCGGGCAGCTCCCGCGCCCGCGACAGATCGGTTTCAGTCCAAATTACTCTTTGATGGTGACGACGATGCCGGCACCGACGGTGCGGCCGCCTTCACGGATGGCGAAGCGCAGCTTCTCTTCCATGGC
>NZ_VFTW01000018.1:0-114218 GCF_006440815.1 Mesorhizobium sp. B2-8-3 | reverse complement strand
CCGACCAGAGTTTCAGTGCCATCATCCATCTCGCTGCCGCCGTCATAAACTCACGATGAATCTCAACAAGCCCTAGAGCATGATGCCGAAAAGTGTGGAGCGGTTTTCGGAGGGCATCATGCTCTATTTCTTTGATCTAGGCGGCGCGGCATACACCAATGGACCGGCCTGCGCAAACCGCGTGGGCCGGGCGGCGAGCCTTCACCGAATGTTTACGCTGATCGGTAACCATAACAGCCAGTAAACCGTAACGCGTTCTTTTGGGTGTTTTGATGTCTGCCGTGCGTCTTATCGACGAGCTTTCCCAAGCTCCCCAGCAGGCCGAATGGCTGGACACGATCCTGAAGGGCGACTGCGTCGCCGCGCTGGACAAGCTGCCGGAAAAGTCGGTCGACATCATCTTCGCCGACCCGCCCTACAATCTGCAGCTCGACGGCGACCTGCACCGGCCCGATCAGTCCAAGGTCGACGCCGTCGACGACGACTGGGACCAGTTCGAGAGTTTCGAGGCATATGACGCCTTCACCCGCGCCTGGCTGCTCGCGGCGCGCCGCGTGCTGAAGCCCAGCGGCACCATCTGGGTCATCGGCTCCTATCACAACATCTTCCGCGTCGGCGCCCGCATGCAGGATCTCGGCTTCTGGATCCTCAACGACATCGTCTGGCGCAAGACCAACCCGATGCCGAATTTTCGCGGCCGCCGCTTCCAGAACGCGCATGAGACGATGATCTGGGCCTCGCGCGACCAGAAGGCCAAGGGCTACACCTTCAATTACGAAGCGCTGAAGGCCTCGAACGACGATTTGCAGATGCGCTCCGACTGGCTGTTCCCAATCTGCACCGGCGGCGAGCGGCTGAAGGACGAGAACGGCAACAAGCTGCATCCGACGCAGAAGCCGGAAGCGCTGCTCGCCCGTATCATGATGGCCTCGACCAAGCCGGGCGACGTCGTGCTCGATCCCTTCTTCGGCTCCGGCACCACGGGCGCCGTCGCCAAGCGCCTCGGCCGCCATTTCGTCGGCATCGAGCGCGAGCAGGCCTATATCGACGCCGCCAATGAGCGCATCGCCGCGGTGCGTCCGCTGGAAAACGCCGATCTCACCGTGCTTTCGGGCAAGCGTGCCGAGCCGCGCGTCGCCTTCATCAGCCTGATCGACAACGGCCTGGTGACGCCGGGCGCCACGCTTTACGACGCCAAGAAGCGCTGGGCGGCCAAGGTGCGCGCCGACGGCACGCTGGCGATTGGCGACAGCGCCGGCTCGATCCACAAGATCGGCGCCGAAGTGCAGGGGCTGGATGCCTGCAACGGCTGGACCTTCTGGCACTATGAGCGCAGCGGCGGCCTGACCCCGATCGACGAATTGCGCCGCATCGCCCGCCTCGGCATGGAGCGGGCAGGGGCCTGAGCCGCCGGCCCCTCTTGAATCAACACCTCAACGGATCGCCGCAAGCGATTCAGTTCAGGCCGCAATCCCGAACCGCTGAAGGTCTGCTTTAAGCGTCTTGGCGTCGGTGAACAGCACCGACTGCCAGCCGGCGGCCCTGGCGCCGTCGACATTCTTCTGGCTGTCGTCGATGAACAATGTGGCGGATGGCTCGAGACCGAACGCGGTCACGTGATGATCATAGATGGCGCGGTCCGGCTTGATCTGGCGGATGTCGGCCGACACGGTCACGCCGCGCGGCCGGTTGAGAAAGTCGAAACGCTGCCGTGCTTCGGCGAGCGTGTCGGCGGCGAAGTTGGTCAGCATGGTCACATCGTGGCCGCGCTCGATCAGGCCGAGCATGATGGCGACGCTGTCGTCATAGGCATGCGGCACCATCTCGTGCCAATGGCGGCGGAAGTTACGGATGTTCTCGGCGTGATCGGGATGCTCGGCGATCAGCAACGCCTCTGCATCTTCCCATGTGCGGCCGCGATCCTGCTCGATGTTCCACTCGCTGGTGCAGACATTGTCGAAGAACCATTTGCGCTCTTCGGCATCCGGTATCAGCCGGCTGAACGCAAGATCCGGATCGTAATGGATCAGCACCTTGCCGATGTCGAACACGATATGGCGGATTTCGGTCATGCAGGCCTCTTTGCACTGTGCGGCGACGGTTTCTTGGTCGCGCCCGGTATCGCCACCTCGATTGCCTTTTTCATGACAGTCGGCAGCGCTTCCCCGGAAATTTCATGAGCCAGCGACCAGAAATGCCCGTCCGGCGCGTCGCCTTTGACGCGGGCATGGAAGATTTCGAGCTCAAGCGCGAAATGGGTGAAGACGTGCCCGATCTGCCCGGCGCGGCGCCAATCGGCGGGAAAAGGCGCGGCCTCGGCCGTCGTGGCGCCGTCAACCCGCGCTGTCCAGCCGGTGGTCGGCACCTCGGTCATACCGCCGAGCAAGCCTTTCTCGGGCCGCTTGCGGAGCAGGATGGCGCCGTCGTCGCGCTCGGCGACGAAGGCGGCACCCTTGCGCAGTGGCTTGTCGTCCTTCGGCAGCCGGACCGGGAAACGTTCAGGATCGCCGGTGAGAATGGCGCTGCAATCCTCGCGGATCGGGCAGAGCATGCAGCGCGGCCGCTTCGGCGTGCAGATCGTCGCGCCGAGATCCATCATCGCCTGGGCAAAGTCCCCGGGCCGCGTCTGCGGCACCAGTTTTTCGACCAGCGCGCGGATCTCCGGCTTGGCCTCGCCGAGCGGCGTTTCGATCGAATAGAGCCGGGTCACGACCCGCTCGACATTGCCATCGACGACCGCCGCTGGCCGGTCGAAGGCGATCGCGGCGATCGCCGCCGCGGTATAGGCGCCGATTCCCGGCAATTCGCGCAGACCCGCCTCGGTGTCGGGAAAACGGCCGCCTCGGAGCGCCACCAGGTCGGCGCAGGCTTTCAGGTTGCGCGCCCTGGAATAATAGCCGAGCCCGGCCCACGCCTTCATCACATCCTCGGCGGGCGCCGCCGCCAACGCTTCGACCGTCGGCCATTTCTCGACGAAATTGCGGAAATAGGCTTTCACCGCCTCGACCGTGGTCTGCTGCAGCATCACCTCGGACATCCACACGCGATAGGGATCGGCCCTCACGCCGCGCCCAGACGCGACCGGCGTGACGCGCCAGGGCAAGTCGCGGTGATGCGCGTCATACCAGGCAAGCAGGCGGGAGGCGATATCCGGGGATCCAGCTTTGCTGGTATCGCCGGATCCGATATCGCCGGATGCGGTCTTCTGTGATGCCTTGCGGGTCTGATCGAGCGGTGCCATTGATCGGATGAGCTGGGGAACTGGAGAACGCACATGGCAGGGAAAAGGCCCTTCGGCAATCCCGTTCCGGTGAGCGATCTCGCCACCGAGATCCTCGACCCGGTGCTGAAGAAGCGCGCCGGTATCTCGATCGGGCTGGTGCAGTCCTGGGAAGAGATCGCCGGGCCGCGCCTGGCCGCCCACTCGCGGCCGGAGAAGATCCAGTGGCCACGCCGCTTGCACGAGGACGATCCGTTCGAGCCGGCGACCTTGATCATCGCCTGCGAAGGCATGGCGGCGTTGCATCTGCAGCACGAGGCCGGCGAGGTGATCAACCGCGTCAATGCCTTCCTGGGTTTCAACGCGGTCGGCCGCATCAAGATTCTGCAAAAACCGGTGCTTTCGCAAAAGGCGCGGCCGAAGCCGGCGCCGCGCCCTCTGAGCGAGGCGGAGAAGTCGAAGCTTTCGCATCTGGTCGGCCAGATCGAGGATGACGGCCTGCGCGCTTCGCTGGAGCGGCTCGGCGCCACGATTATGGGTGAAAGGAAGCCCAAACGGTCGTAAGAAGTGTCATGAATGCGTCACCAATCTCGCGCATTCGTGATGCTTATGATCAAGTTTCGCGATTGGATTGGGGATCGCGATGCCTTAATTCGCGCCAACTCTCGCTTTTTCTAGCCCTTGCATTGCAAAATCCAACCGATATCAGGTGATTCGCATGAACCGTGCCCCGTCTGGCAAAAGCTTGTCTCGCAGAAACCTTCTGACCGCGCTGGCTGCTGTTCCTGCGGTGGCGCTGCTTGCCGCATGCAGCGACTCCGGCGAGGAGGCGAAGGCAGCCGATGTGAAGCCGGCCAACCCGTCGACGCCTGCCAAGCCGGCCGCCACGCCGGCGGCGGTCCAGGTGCCCGAGGCGCAGGGCACCGTGGACATGACGGAACTGCTCAAGCCGGGCGCGCTGCCCGACAAGCAGCTCGGCAAGGACGACGCCAAGGTCACCATCGTCGAATACGCATCGATGACCTGCCCGCATTGCGCGCATTTCAATGACACCACCTTCCCACAGCTGAAGTCGAAATACATCGACACCGGCAAGGTCCGTTATATTCTGCGCGAATTCCCGTTCGACCCGAGCGCCGAGGCCGGCTTCATGCTGGCGCGCTGCTCGAAGGACAATTACTTCGCCATGGTCGACGTGCTGTTCAAGCAGCAGCCGAGCTGGGTCGGCGTCAACAACACCAAGGAAGCGCTGCTGCAGATCTCCAAGCTGGCCGGTTTTACACAGGAGTCCTTCGAGTCCTGCTTGACGGACCAGAAACTTCTGGACGATGTGAGAGCAGTCCAGAAACGCGGAGCGGACGAGTTCAAGGTCGACTCGACGCCGACCTTCTTCATCAACGGAAAGACCTATAAAGGGGCGATGTCGATTGAGGAAATGTCGGCCATCATCGACCCTCTGCTCTGACATCCAGGCCGCGCCGAAGCGGTCCGGCTTCGGCGCGCACGCCTGTAGTGTTGGGCGGCGCGAATGAAATTTTCGCGCCTTCGCCTCCTCGGTTTCAAATCGTTCGTCGAGCCCGGCGAGTTCGTCATCGAACGCGGGCTGACCGGCATTGTCGGGCCGAACGGCTGCGGCAAGTCGAACCTCGTCGAAGCTTTGCGCTGGGTGATGGGCGAAAGCTCCTACAAGAACATGCGCGCGTCCGGCATGGACGACGTGATCTTCTCAGGCTCCGGCGCGCGCCCCGCGCGCAACACCGCCGAAGTCACGCTTTTCCTCGACAATACCGACCGCACCGCGCCTTCCGCCTTCAACGACGCCGATGAACTGCAGGTGTCGCGCCGCATCGAGCGCGAGGCGGGCTCGCTCTACCGCATCAACGGCAAGGAAGCGCGCGCCAAGGACGTGCAGCTTCTGTTCGCCGACCAGTCGACCGGCGCACGCTCGCCCTCCATGGTCGGGCAGGGCCGTATCGGCGAGCTGATCCAGGCCAAGCCGCAGGCCCGCCGCGCCCTGCTCGAAGAAGCCGCCGGCATCTCCGGCCTGCACACGCGCCGGCATGAGGCCGAGCTTCGGCTCAAGGCGGCCGAGCAGAACCTCGAGCGGCTGGACGACGTGGTCGGCGAGCTGGAAGGCCAGATCGAGAGCCTGAAGCGCCAGGCACGCCAGGCGTCGCGCTTCAAGAACCTGTCGGCCGATATCCGCAAGGCCGAAGCGACGCTGCTGCATCTGCGCTGGACGCTGGCAAAAACCCAGGAAGGCGAGGCGCGTTCCGCGCTTGCCGTCGCCACCACGCTGGTCGGCGACCGCGCCGCGGCCCAGATGGCGGCGGCCAGGGAGCAGGGCATCGCCGCGCACCGGCTGCCGGACCTGCGCGACGCCGAAGCCGCCGCTGCTGCCGCCTTTCAGCGCCTGTCGATCGCCAAGACCCAGATCGAGGAAGAGGCCGGCCGCATCCGCGCCCGCCAGACCGAGCTCGAACGCCGCCTGCAGCAGCTCGACGCCGACATCGCCCGCGAGGAGCGGATGGTGCGCGACAATGCCGACATCCTGGAGCGCCTGCGCACCGAGGAAGCCGAGCTCAATTCGGAAAACGCCGGTGCCGCCGAGCGCGAGGCGACCACACGCGCCGCCTTCGAACAGGCCGGCGCGACGCTCTCGCAGAGCGAAGCAAAACTTGCCGCGCTGACCGCCGAGCGCGCCGAGGCGGCCGCCTCGCGCCACCAGATCGAGCGCTCGCTGCGCGAGACCGCCGAGCGCCGTGATCGCTTCGCCCGCCAGCTCGCCGAGGTCGACCGCGAGCTTTCCGACATCGTCGCGCGCATTTCCGGCCTGCCGGATCCGGCCGAGAAGCGGCTGTTGGTCGAGGATGCGCTTGCCCGGCTGGAAGAGAGCGAGGCCGGCGCCATTGCCGCCGAGCAGGCCGTCGCGGAGGCCCGCACTGCTGAAAGCGCCGCAAGGCCTCCGCTGCAGGATGCAAGGGCCGAACTGGCGCGCATCGAGACGGAAGCGCGCACGCTGGCGAAGATCCTCAATGCCACCAGCGGGGGCGATCTTTTCCCTTCGGTGCTGGACCAGATCAGTGTCGAGCGCGGCTACGAAACCGCGCTTGGCGCGGCCCTTGGCGAGGACCTCGACGTTCCGCTCGACCGCAGCGCTCCGGTGCATTGGGGCGAAAGCTCGGTCCAGCCCGGCGATGCGTCGCTGCCCGAAGGTGTGAAGAGCCTGGCCAGCGTCGTTCGCGCGCCGGCGCAGCTTGCCCGCCGCCTCGCGCAGATCGGCATCGTCGACGCCGTCGACGGCCGCCGGTTGCAGGCGCTTCTGGCCCCCGGCCAGCGGCTGGTCAGCCGCGATGGCGCGCTCTGGCGCTGGGACGGCTTGACCGCGAGCGCCGACGCTCCGACCGCCGCCGCGCTGCGGCTGGCGCAGAAGAACCGCCTGGCGGAGCTCGATGCCGAAGCCGTGCAGGCGACGCTTGTCGTACGCGAGGCCGAGGAGGCGTTGACGCATGCCGAGCAGGCGATGCGCCAGGCAAGCGATGCCGAGCGCAATGCGCGCCAAGCCGGCCGCGACGCCCAGCATGCGCTGGATGCGGCCCGCAACGCGCTGGCCGAGGCCGAGAAGGCCGGCGGCGAGCTGTTGAGCCGGCGCGCCGCGCTCGAAGAGGCACGCGCTCGCATTGTTGACAGCCATGAGGAGACGCAGGCCGCTTTCCTCGAAGCCGAGGCGATGTTGCAGGACGCGCCCGATCTTGGCGACCTGCAATTGCAGCTCGAACAGGCCTCCGCCAACGTCTCGCGCGACCGCGCCACGCTCGCCGATGCGCGCGCCGTGCATGAAGGGCTGCGGCGCGAGGCCGAGGCGCGCGTGCGCCGGCTTGACGCCATCGGCGCCGAGCGCAAGAACTGGCTGGAGCGCGCCGAGAACGCCTCGACGCAAATCGCGGCCCTTGGCGAGCGCAAGGCCGAAGCCGAGGCCGAGCGCGAAAGGCTGGCCGACGCGCCCGACGAGATCGACGCCAAGCGCCGCGCCCTGCTGTCGCAGCTGTCCGAGGCTGAGGCTTTGCGCCAGGCGGCGAGCGACCGCCTGCAGGAGGCGGAGAACAAGCAGGCCGAGCTCGACAAGGCGGCGACCGCCGCCATCCAGTCGCTCGCCGAATCGCGCGAAACCCGCGTCCGCGCCGAGGAGCGGCTCACCGCGGCGGATGAGCGCCGCGCCGAGGTCGAGGCGCGCATCCAGGAAGCGCTCAACACGCCGCCGCATCTGGTCATCAAGCATACCGGCCTCGAAGCCGACGACCCGATGCCCGACATGGCCGAGATCGAACGCCAGCTCGACCGATTGAAGATCGAGCGCGAGCGGCTCGGCGCCGTCAACCTGCGCGCCGAGGAAGAGCAGAAGGAATTGTCGGAGCGGCTGGAGACCATCGTTTCCGAGCGCGAGGACATCATCGAGGCGATTAGAAAACTGCGCCAGGCGATCCAGAGCCTCAACCGCGAGGGCCGCGAGCGGCTGCTGTCGGCCTTCGAGGTGGTCAACGGCCATTTCCAGCGGCTGTTCTCGCATCTGTTCGGCGGCGGCACGGCCGAGCTGCAGTTGATCGAGTCCGAGGATCCGCTGGAGGCGGGGCTGGAAATCCTCGCCCGTCCGCCCGGCAAGAAGCCGCAGACCATGACGCTGCTTTCCGGCGGCGAGCAGGCGCTGACGGCGATGTCGCTGATCTTCGCCGTGTTCCTCACCAACCCCGCGCCGATCTGCGTGCTCGACGAGGTCGACGCGCCGCTCGACGACCACAATGTCGAGCGCTTCTGCAATTTGATGGACGAGATGTCGAAGACCACCGAAACCCGCTTCGTCATCATCACCCACAACCCCATCACCATGGCGCGCATGGACCGGCTGTTCGGTGTCACCATGGCCGAGCAAGGCGTCAGCCAACTGGTCTCGGTCGACCTGCAAGCGGCCGAGGCGATGCGCGAGGCGAGCTGAGCTAGATCAGTGTTCGGTTGCCCTCATTAAACTGCACGTCGCAAAATCGTGCAGACATAGCTCGTTAAGGTAGCTGCTTTCACCTGCATCGAGTATTTTGGGTCATGGGAGATCGTCTTTCGCCTGAAGCGCGCAGCGCCCACATGCGCTTGATAACGAAGAAGAACACAAGACCAGAAATCCGGGTTCGAAAGCTGCTACACGCGCTCGGCTATCGCTTCCGACTGCACCGCCACGATTTGCCGGGTTCGCCCGACATTGTTCTTCCGAAGCGCAGGACAGCCATCTTCGTCCACGGTTGTTTTTGGCATCAGCATGCGGGATGCCGGCTTGCGCGTAAGCCAAAATCACGTCTGGAGTATTGGCTTCCTAAGTTGGCGCGTAACGCAATGCGAGATCAAGAAATTGACATGCGCCTTCGCGATCTGGGCTGGCGCTCTGCGACAATATGGGAATGCGAGACACAGCACGAAGAGTCCTTGCGAGGAAGGTTGCTTGAACTCCTCTCCTAAGCAGCTTCGCGCTCTCTATAGACGGCGCCTCGCCCGAGACCGGTACCGGGATGTGCTGAATCACTATGGGCTAAATGGAGAAATTTTTTTGCCACTGGCAGCCTTCTTTCAGGGGGCGGAAAAGCTTCCTGTGCAGAAGGCGCCAACGTTGACATTCCGAGGGCTCCATTGATGCCAAAGAACTGCGCAGCCACCTCTCGAGCCAAACTCTCAGCGAGCGCGGATGGCACGGCATTGCCGACCATCTTTTGAATTTCCGCATAGTTGCAATTGAAGCGGAGCCCATCCGGGAATGTCTGGAGTCGGCAAAGCTCCTCCTTTGAAAGACGCCTATTTTCCCAATGGAAAGGTCCGGTAGCTGGACCTGGTTGCGCTTGAATGGTCCATGATGGCTTGTCCTTTGCCAGCTTCAAGAGGAAGTTCCAATAGCGTCGGCGCCATCCAAAAAGCGCGGCACCACCGCCACGGTCGGTGTGCCAAAGGTAGTTCTGCCCTTCAGGAATAGAGGGCAGTAAATCGGCCCATTTGCCTTTGACCCTCAGAGCTGATTTGTCCTTAATGGAATCGAGATCAGCAAACGCATCCCAAGCGGTGCGGTGTCGGTTCTTTCCGGCGAGAGCTTCGACGCTGCCCGATCGGAAGTGCGTCGGCGACGGAAATCGGAAGCTTCGCCCGTCCCTTGAACCGACAATGAAGACACGTTCTCTGAGCTGTGGCACGCCATAGTCCACCGCATTGAGGGCTCGACACTCCAGCGCGTAGCGGGTTCCGAGATCGCGATTGATCTCCTCGATCCCAGCTTGCAAAGTCTCGATCCCTTCGCTCTTACCCCGATACGCTAGGCCGGGAACATTCTCTAGAAGGAATGTTTTGGGGCATGTATCGCGAAGTACCCGAAGATACTGGACCAGAGTGTCAGCGCGGGGATCGGAGAGCCGTCGAGAATCACCTCGAGCCCAATAGCCAGACTTGCTGAACGGCTGGCAAGGCGGTCCCCCGATCAGAATATCTGCCTCACCTGGCCTAAGATCGGCAGTCGCTAAGATAGTCTCGGACGAAATCGCGGCAATAGGCCCTTCCAGGACGGGCCAATTCCGATTTAATCTTACGGTTGCGCAAGCGATTGGATCAAAATCGAGCGCGACCCGTGTTTCAAATCCTGCCGCCTCAAATCCGAAATCGAGCCCACCAACGCCTGTGAACAAGGATATGGCCTTAAGTTTCACGATCACCTCACGTGGCTCTTGCGTAATGCAACTCGAACACCTTCTCAGCGCTGTCCGAGAAGATCGGTTCCGAAACGCCGATCATGTTTGCTATCCGGCCCGTGCAGGTCTTGTGTGGCTCCAAGTCAGCAGTGAGCGCGAAACGAAACTCCCAATTTTCAGTCACTGCATGAAGGCACGCAGCCAGCACCGGAAAGTCCCCTGGTCGATAGTAGCGAGAGCATGGATCGCCCTTGGATGCGCGAGTCTTCTGGAAATCGACCTTAGGCCGACCGTCCGAATAGGTTGATCGGAGTGTGTTCTTACACTCGATCAGGATGGGCGCGCCCCCCCTCCATCTGAGCGAAATATCCGGCTTGCCGTCTGCTTCAAGACGGGTGCATTCTGAGACACCCTTGAGCTTGCTTAGGATGTCGGCAAGGTGTTCCTCGGCGACCCATCCACGGACTGCCATTTTCAGGCGGCTTGCGCCTTCAATAAGGTCAAAGAGAGCGTCTGGCGTGATCCCAAACTCTTCGAGAATGGGGTGTGGAACGGCCCTAGCTGGCCTTAGCGCTTTGAGTTTATCCGCCACGAGGTGGCGCTCGCCTGGATCCAGCTGATAAGCAATCCGCTCCAAAGCAATCAAGTCGAGCAGGCGATCTTGTCTGCATCCAACTAGAACCTCAGTTCGGTAATCCTCAAGCTCGGCTTTGGGGCGATCTTTTGACTTCCCTGGACGCCGGTCACGCTCCCAAACAGCCCAGCCTTGCTGTTGAATTAGCGCCACATGATCGCGCTTGAATTCGATAGAGCGGGACATTGGCGCGGGCGTATTCATCAGCGGATCGGCGGCTACAAATACACCTTCCTTGAGATCAATGCCTACAAACAACGTGGTAACTAGCCGACTGGTGTCGATTGCGACCTCAAGCACACCTTTGAGATTGCCACCGTATTTGATCTGGAACCGATGTTCGTCGGGAGGTCGGTTCCTTATAAGCTTCGTATTTGCGAAAAACGCATACACGAGCACACCATGGCGCTCGCCGGTAGGCGTATCGAAAACGATGTAGAATGGAGCCCGGCTCGGCTCACTTGCGTATACGATAGAGCAATCCCGCATCTCTAGGGCTCGAAGCACGAATGCGCGCAATGGCTCCTTGTCAGAGCGACTTACCGAATAGCTTTTCCACTCCTGTGTGGAGAGGACGTCCTTGTGGGCATCGAACGGGCTCATGCGAAAAGCATTAGCGCCTTACCGATGATTCGAGAATCTGAGCCATCAACATCCCCCACCTTTGTGACGGCTAAGGAGATTAGCTGAATTCTGCGAACAAAACAAGAACAAGTTGTGTTCTCTGCCGTGAGAGCGAAGAGGGCATTCGTCAGGGATTTCTCGGCGAACGCAAGGGCAACCAGCCCTACTTCTCCGCAGCGGAGGCAGGCGCCGTATAGCGCCTTCGCACGGCGTCGATCACCAGCTTGCGGCTCTCGTCGGCCGACAACGCCTTGTTCTTCTCCGCCTCCGCCGTTTCTCGGGCGAGGTCCTTGTCCCTGATCTGCTGGCGGAACCATTTGGAATAATCGCCGGCGCGCAAATGGTATTCCCATGTCTTGTCGTCGATACCTTCCGCCATCTGGGCGAAGATGATGAGATTGTGAGCTCGCAGATTCATCGCCTTCTTCGGCCCGGTGAAATAGAAGCTGCCCGCCTCGTCGAGCTCGCCTTCGGCATATTTGCGGCTGTGCCGCTTCAGCGACTGGTCGGGCTCGATCGCCTTGACCGTGAACGGCTTCTTGCCGTCATGCGGCCGCCAGAACAGCACGCGGTCGCCCTTGGGCAGAGGAATATCCTTCGGCGCCTTTAGCTCGGTTTCCTTGCAGAAGGTCCTGATCACGTCCTTTGCGTTGGGCCCGAGTGCGATCACTGTCGTCACCAGCCGCAACGCATCGGTGGAGATTGCTTCGGGGTGGACGGTGATCAGCACGGTGCCAGGTAGCTCGATCGAAAGCACCGCGCGCGTATCTCCGCGTCGCTTGGGCATCAAATGATGCGCCTCGTCGATGATCAGCCAGTGCGGCCTTGCCGTGCGATAGCGGACATTGCCGAGGCCGGGTAGCAATTCGGCGAAGAAATCGGGACGCTCATCGACCTTCAGTGCCAGGCCGTTGACCACGACATTGTTCTGCGGTTTCTCGATCAATTCCAGCAATTGTTCCTTGTTCGGCGCGGTCGAGCCGTTGCCGAGCGGCACCGCGCCTTTCAGTCCGTCATAGTCGCCCTCGGGGTCGAAAATGCAGAATTGCAGACCTTTTTCGACCAGCCGCTCGGTGAGCGCCGTGGCCAAGGTCGATTTGCCGATGCCCGAGCTGCCGGCGATCAGCACTGTTTCCATCGGCGACAAGTAGATGTCCTTGCCGCGTGAGGTCCCGAGCAGCACGCCGCGCGAGCGCTTTTTGGCCAGCGGATAATCGCGCTTGGTCAGCTTGCGGATCAGTTCCTCGACGCCTTTGCCGCGCGGCGCCTTGGTGACAAGGTCGGCGGTTTCCTTGACCGCGGGCAGCGCGTTGGCCACCGCGACGCTGCAGCCCGAGGCCCTGAGGAAAGCGTGGTCGTTCTCGGCGTCGCCGACGGCCACGACATTATGCGGCGACAGCTTCAGGTCCTCGAGCGCAGCCGCCAGTCCGGTTGCCTTGTTGATGCCCGAGGGCAGGATCATCACCGCGCCCTTGTTGAAGATGATTTCCAGCTCCAGCCCGAGCTTCTTGATGACGTCGAGCACCGTCACCTGGTGCGGCTCCCAGGTGGCGACGATCGAGCGCCCAACCGACAGCGGCTTCACGCCGCGCTTCTTGAGCCCGTCGATGAGATCGACGGAAGGCGAGGGCGAGATCGTGCGTTCTTCCTCGCTGGCCGGCGTGTAGATCAGCGCGCCGTTTTCGGCGACGACCTTGTCGAACAGGAAAAGTTCGGGAAAAACCTCCTTGAGGTCGGGCAGTTCGCGGCCGGTGACCAGGATGAGCTTGCGCCCCGATTTCTTCAGCTTTTCCAGCGCCGAGATCGTGCTGGCCGTGACCAGGCCATCATGCGCCAGCGTGCCGTCATAGTCGGTGGCCAATGCCATGAAATACATCGGTTTAACCTCTCCGCCGGCTGTTTTTCGCGCCCGCCGGGAGTATCCGGCTCGGCGGACAACAACGCCTGGAGGCGGAAAAGGTTTAGGTCGAGCACTGGATTTCTCGGGCCGGCGCTAGGCCGTCGCGCATCGCAACGACTCGCCCATGCGAACGAAACGATCGGCCACGAAGAGCTCAATCCGCCCACTTGCCGTACGTCGACGCCTTCGTTACTGCGATCTGATGGCGACGCACAAGCTTACCAACACCACTTGGCACAATGTCCTCGGTACGATCGCGCCGGCGCTCACAATTGCATCCGGCGATGTCGTGACGACGGAAACGCTCGACGCTCAGGGCTTCGACAAGAACGGTGTGCAGCGGTCACGAGGGCCGAATCCTATGAACGGCCCGATCTTCGTGACGGGAGCCGCACCTGGTGATGCGCTGCGTGTGGAGATCCTGCGCATGGACCCGATCCGCTCTTCCGGCTGGACGATCTCGTCACTGGCTGCAAACGTTGTCGATCCGGAGGCTGCTCGTGGGCTGCCTGCCAGGGACAAAGTCACTTGGCAGATCGACCTGGAAGCGCGAACTGTGGTGTTGCAGGAGCCGCCGCCAGGCCTCGAGCACTTCATTTTGCCGGTCGAGCCGATGATCGGCTGCTTCGGCGTGGCGCCATCGATGGGCCAGGCTTTCTCCACCGCGACCAGTGCAGAAAATGGCGGGAACATGGATTACCGCGGGTTTCGGCCCGGCGCGACCGTTTGGTTCCCCGTTGCGGCAGAGGGTGCGCTCTTCTTCGCGGGCGATTGCCATGCGGCGCAGGGCCATGGGGAGATCGTTGGAACCGGGATCGAAACCTGCTTTGAAGTTGAGCTTCGCTTGACTGTGGAAAAAAACAGACGGTTGACATGGCCTCGTGGCGAGAACGAGACCCACATTTTCTCTGTTGGTAATGCTCGTCCGCTTGATCAGGCTCTCCAGCACGCGACCACGGATATGTTCAACTGGTTGACCAGTGACCACGGCTTGTCCGCCGCTGCCGCATCGCATCTGATGGGACAGGTTGTCCGGTATCACGTCGGAAACGTTTTTGACCCTGCCTATACGATGGTTTGCCTGATCGAAAAGCGATGGCTTCCGAAACCGGCCTCCACCGGCTGACGAGAGCAATTCCAGGAAAAGCGTGAGCGGTTTTCCGTTCGGAATTGCGTCAAAACAAAGAGGTAGGGCGGTTCGCTGTTTCCGTGAAACCGTGAAACGCACGAGTGCAAGCCACGGCGCCAACAACAACCATACCATCCGTTTGACTGACCGATGACAGTTGGCTGGGGCGCCAGGATTCGAACCTGGGAATGTCGGTACCAAAAACCGATGCCTTACCACTTGGCGACGCCCCAGCATGCGGGCATGCCCGCTGCGCGCGGCCTTATAGGACGAGGCGGAGCAAAGCTCAATGCCGGGAGATCAACTAAAATCGGCAGCGACGCGGGCCGTCATTCCCGGCCAGTTCATCGCTCGATCGCCCGGCGGTGGATCGTAAGCCGCACGCGCCGCGCGGCAGCTTCGCGCCTGTGCTGGCGCGGGAGCCGCTCAGCTCAGGCTTCAGGGAAGCAGGCGACGCATCCTTGCCTACGCCTGGGCCACGCGCGCGCGGCAATCCTCGAGGACGGCCGCAAGCGTATCCTCGAAGGGATGCTCGGGCGCCCAGCCAAGCAGGGTCCGGGCGCGGGTCGCATCGCCGACGATGCATGGCAGATCGCTCGGCCGCAGCCGCAGCGGATCCTGCTCCGTGACGATCTTGACGCTGCTCCGGGCCAGTAGCCGATCGAGGATGTCTCCCATCCGCCAGGACGCGCCGGATGCGACATTGAAAATGGTGTTCGGGGCGAGATCGCCGCTCTTCAGCACCGCGCACGAATACGCGCTGGCGACGTCGCGCGCATCCAGGAAATCGCGCCTCGCATCGAGATTGCCGACGCGGATGACCGGCGGGGCCACGCCCGCTTCGATCCGGGCGATCTGCATGGCGAAGGCCGGCACGGCAAATGCCTCGGTCTGACCCGGACCCGTATGGTTGAAGGGGCGCATCCGGACACACTTCAACCCCCTGCGTGAAAGCGCGCCGAGCGCGAGGTCGGCCGCGGCCTTGGTCACGGCGTAGTCGTCGATCGGAGCAAGCAGCGTGCCTTCGTCGAGCGGTCGTCCGGTCTTAGCGCTTTCGCCATAGACCAGGCCCGATCCGACATGAACCAGCCAGCAGTCCGGAGCCTTGTCGAGGACGGCATTGGCCACGTTGAGCGCGCCACCCACGTGAATGCGCCATGTATTGCGGGGATCGGCTTGGGCGGCACCCAGAGCCGCGACCGCCGCCAGATGAATGACATGGGTGGGCCGGTGACGGGCGATCGCATCCTGGACGGCAGCCGCGTCCGTCACGTCCAGCGCTTCGACCTGGCCGAAAGCGGGATGCGGACCGCCATCCTTGGAGGTTGCGGCAACGACAATTTCGCGGCCGCAAACGCTGCGTAGCGCTTCGAGCACATAGGGGCCGACGAACCCGTTGGCGCCGGTCATCAAAATCCGCATGCCGACCTCACGGACCATGACGTGTCGTCCGCATGCGGATGCGCGGCAAAAGACGGCGCGTCAAGTCATCGACCCGTAGATGCAAGAGCTTCCTTTCAACGCCTGGCGGTTGAGTGGCGTGCCAGATCGGCGTCCACCATTTCGCGAATCATCTCTTCCAGGGAGATCGTCGCTTCCCATCCGAGCTTCGCCTTTGCCTTGGCCGGATTGCCGCGCAGGATTTCGACTTCCGCCGGCCTGAACAGGTCGGGGTCGATGACGAGATGGTCGTGCATCTTCAGCCCCACATGCTCGAAGGCGATCCTGCACATGTCGCGCACCGTCGTGGTCCTGCCGGTGGCGACCACATAATCGTCGGGCTGATCCTGCTGCAGCATCAGCCACATGGCGCGGACATAGTCCCTGGAGTGGCCCCAGTCGCGCTTGGCGTCGATGTTGCCCAGGCGCAGCTCCCTCCCCAGGCCCTTCTTGATGCGCGCGACGGTGTCCGTGACCTTGCGTGTCACGAATTCGATGCCGCGAAGCGGCGATTCGTGATTGAACAAGATGCCGCTCGAAGCATGCAGGCCGAAGCTCTCGCGGTAGTTGACGGTGATCCAGTGACCGTAGACCTTCGCCACCGCATAGGGAGAGCGGGGATGGAAAGGCGTGGTTTCCGATTGCTCCGGCTCCTGGATAAGACCGTACATTTCCGACGACGAAGCCTGATAGAAACGCGCCTCGGGGATTTCGAGACGCAGCGCCTCGAGGACATTCGTCACGCCGATACCGGTGACGTTGCCCGTCAGGATCGGCTGCTGCCATGAGGATTTGACGAAAGACTGTGCGGCAAGGTTGTAGACCTCGTCCGGCCTTACGTCGCGCATGGTTCGAGTGAGACCCGACAGGTCGGTCAGGTCGCCATCGACGATCCGCACGTCGTTCTCGATCCCAAGCCATTTCAGGCGTGCGGTGTTGATGTCGGCTGTGCTCGACCGTCGCGCCAGGCCGTGGACGCCATAACCCTTCGAAAGCAGGAACTGGGCCAGATAGGCGCCATCCTGCCCCGTAATGCCGGTTATCAATGCCGTCCTTGTCATCGGTGTTCTCGGGGATCGAGCGAGATGCGGGGCGCGCACCCCCGTTGTTGTCGAACCGGCCGCGCCCCAGGCCTGCGGCAACCGCCGACGCTACTTTCGTTATACCGCCTCTGATTCATCTGCCAGTGTGCTGTCCCGCGCCCGTTCCAGCGCCATTGCCACAATTTCGGTCGCCCTGTCATGGCTGGCGGCCTCGGCATAGCAACGAAATTCGGGAGCGTTGCCGGAAGGCCGCAGATGGACGATCTCGCCGCTGCTCATCCGTGCCCTGAGGCCGTCGGTCTCATCGACGTCCGTGACGGTGCCGAAGGGGGCAAGGAATTGCCGCAACGCATCGCGGTCGGCGAGCTTGCGCATCAAGCCGCGCGATGCCTCGACAGGGAAGTTCTCGAGCCGCTCGCTGGCACAGACCGGAAGGTTCCAACTTTCGCGCAGGCCCGACAGCGATTTGCCGGTCGATGCCGCCGTGCCCAGGACAGCCAGGATGGGCAAGAACGAATCCCGCGTCGGCAGCGCGGACAAAGTCCTGCCGTTCATCAGGCAGTCCGACCCCAGAAGAACCCCGCCATTGGCTTCGAAGCCGACGACGATGCCGCGGGCCGATTGCGCGGCCTCCATGCCCGCTATGACGAAGGGAGACCCGACCTTGGTTCTCCTGACGTTGAACCCGAAAGCCTCGGAGATGCCTGAATTGGAGGTGACCGGCGTCACCACGATGTCGGCCTTGAGGAACAGCGCCGTCGCCAGCCCGATCAGGTCGCCGCGGAACAACTCGCCACTGTCGTCAATGACGAGAGGGCGATCGGCATCGGCATCGGCCGAGAGCACGGCGTCGAATTTGAATTCGCGCACCCAGGCTTTCATCTTCGCCATCGTTTCCGGGCTGACGGCCTCGGTATCGACCGGCACGAACGTTTCCGCTTTGCCTACGGGGATCACATCGGCGCCGTAGGATCGCAGAACCTCGACCAGCAGCGCCGCCGCAACGGTGCTGTGCTGGTAGACGCCGAGCCTCATTCCGGAAAGGGCGCCAGGGGGGAGAATGCCGCCGACCCGGTCTCGGAAGGCCACGCGCGCCTGTTCGTGGGCGGTCTGCCAGTCGGCGGGAGCCGGCGGCCACGGATACTGGTCCGACAGTTCAGCGACATGATGGGTGATCGCTGCCTCGTCCGCCTTGTCGATCTCGCCCTTCGGCCCGTAGAACTTGATGCCGTTGCGGTCGGCGGGAATATGCGAGCCGGTCACCATCAGCGCCGCGGCGCCGTGCAGGCGGGCATAAAAGGCAAGCGCGGGTGTGGGGATGGGGCCGCAATCGACCGGCTGGAAGCCGGCTGCGGCCAGGGCCGCCATGCAGTCCTCTGCAATTGCCGGACTGCTGTCGCGCAGATCGCGTCCGACGAAGACCTTGCCTTGCTGAAACCCGGTCGACCGCAAGCGCCGGGCAAAACCCTCGGTATAAAGCCCGCTTGGCCTCCCAACCAATTCGGAAGCCAAACCCCGAACGCCGCTTGAGCCGAATTTCATCAGTCTGCTTTTGCCGTTGGAAGATCGCCGCTACTTATTGGAGTGAGCAAGACTGTCAACAGCAAAAGATACCTCGAAATCCGCGTCTTTCCTAATATCCCCATACAGCCAGTTCGTTGCCGGCCGGATCTGTGAAATGAAACCGTCTACCGCCGGGAAAGGCGAAAATTGGCTTGATGATGGTGCCGCCGGCACTCTCGACAGCGTCCAGCGCTTCCTCGAGGTTTTCGCAGTAGATGACCGGAAGCGGCTTGGCCGGCGCTTCGCCGGCATCTGCCTGGAAGCCGCCGTCGAGTCCTTCGGCAAAGGCGGCATAGGTCGGGCCGTAGTCGGTGAACGACCACGAAAAGGCGGCGCTGTAAAAGGACTTGACGCTGTCCAGCCTGCCGCCTGTCGCCGGCAGTTCGAGATAGTCGAGTTTTCCGTTGAGTTTCATCACGCTACTCCACTATGTTCCCTTTATGTTCTATATCGCGCTGCCCCCTCCCGCAAGTCTTTTTGACGCAGCTTTTGCTTAATCGATTGTAGTTGCGATGCCCGCTGGGCCGGTGCCTTGCCTTTCGCACTGCAGCATCCTATCGCTCGGGTCGGGGAAGGCGGGGAACCGGGCAATCATCCGGATGTTCTATCTTCCACGAACTGGAGGGCAAGCATGACCAAGTGGGTTTACACCTTCGGCGACGGCGTTGCCGAAGGCCGTGCCGGCGACCGCAACCTTCTCGGTGGCAAGGGTGCCAATCTGGCCGAGATGTGCAGCCTCGGGCTGCCGGTGCCGCCCGGTTTCACCATCACCACCGAAGTCTGCAACGCCTATTACGCCAACGGCCGCACCTATCCCGACGCACTCGAGGCGGACGTCGTCTCCGCTCTCGATCATCTCGGCCGCATCACTGGCCGCCGCTTCGGCGACCCGTCGAAGCTGCTCCTGGTTTCCGTGCGCTCCGGCGCCCGGGCCTCCATGCCAGGCATGATGGATACGGTGCTCAATCTCGGCCTCAACGACGAGACGGTCGAGGCCCTGGCCGCCGATTCCGGCGATGCGCGTTTTGCCTATGACAGCTACCGCCGCTTCATCCAGATGTATTCCGACGTCGTGATGGGCCTGGACCACGAAGTGTTCGAGGAAATCCTCGAGGACGAGAAGGCGAGCCTCGGTCACGAGCTCGACACCGGGCTCTCGGCCCAGGAGTGGCAAGGCGTGATCGGCCTCTACAAGGCCAAGGTAGAGGAAGAGCTCGGCAAGCCGTTCCCGCAAGATCCGCGGGAGCAGCTCTGGGGCGCGATCGGCGCCGTGTTCTCGAGCTGGATGAACAACCGCGCCATCACTTACCGGCGCCTGCACGACATCCCGGAAAGCTGGGGCACGGCCGTCAACGTCCAGGCCATGGTGTTCGGCAATATGGGCGACACATCCGCGACCGGTGTCGCTTTCACCCGCAATCCCTCGACCGGCGACCGGCAGCTATACGGCGAGTTCCTGGTCAACGCCCAGGGCGAGGACGTGGTGGCCGGCATCCGCACGCCGCAGAACATCACCGAAGCGGCGCGCATCGCCGCCGGCTCCGACAAGCCATCGCTGCAGAAGCTTATGCCCGACGCCTTCCAGGCTTTCGTCGACATCTCCGACCGGCTGGAAAAGCATTACCGCGACATGCAGGACCTCGAATTCACCATCGAGCGCGGCAAATTGTGGATGTTGCAGACCCGCTCCGGCAAGCGCACCGCCAAGGCGGCGCTGAAGATCGCCGTCGAGATGGCCAGGGACGGGCTGATCACCAAGGAGGAGGCGGTCGCCCGCATCGATCCGGCTTCGCTCGACCAGCTGCTGCATCCGACCATCGACCCGAAGGCCGCGCGTGATGTCATCGGCATGGGCCTGCCGGCCTCGCCGGGTGCGGCCACCGGTGAGATCGTTTTTTCCTCCAGCGATGCCGAGGATGCCAAGGCGCAAGGCCGCAAGGTAATCCTGGTGCGCATCGAGACCAGTCCCGAGGACATCCACGGCATGCATGCCGCCGAAGGCATCCTCACCACGCGCGGCGGCATGACCAGCCACGCCGCCGTGGTGGCGCGCGGCATGGGCAAGCCCTGCGTGTCGGGCGCAGGCTCGCTGCGTGTCGACTACAAGGCAGGCACGCTGCTCTCGATGGGCCAGACCTTCCGCAAGGGCGACATCATCACCATCGATGGCGCCAACGGCCAGGTGCTGAAAGGGGCGGTCGCCATGCTGCAGCCGGAGCTGTCGGGCGATTTCGCCGCCATCATGGAATGGGCGGACGCCGCGCGCCGCATGAAGGTGCGCACCAATGCCGAAACGCCGCTCGACGCGCGCATGGCGCGCTCTTTCGGCGCCGAGGGCATCGGGCTGTGCCGCACCGAGCACATGTTCTTCGACGGCGACCGCATCGTCGCCATGCGCGAGATGATCCTGGCCGATACCGAGAACGACAGGCGTGCGGCACTGGACAAGCTCCTGCCCATGCAGCGCTCGGACTTCCTCGAGCTGTTCGAGATTATGGCCGGCCTGCCGGTGACGATCCGCCTGCTCGACCCGCCGCTGCACGAATTCCTGCCCAAGACCGAGGCCGAGCTCGCCGAGGTCGCCTCCGCAATGAACGTGTCGGCCGACAAGCTGAGGCAGCGCACGGAAGCGCTGCATGAATTCAACCCGATGCTCGGCCATCGCGGCTGCCGGCTCGCCGTCTCCTATCCCGAGATCGCCGAGATGCAGGCGCGCGCCATCTTCGAGGCGGCGGTCGAGGCCGGCCGCAAGGCCGGCGCGCTGGTCGTGCCGGAAATCATGGTGCCACTGGTTGGCCTCGTGAGGGAGCTGGAATATGTCAAGGCGCGCATCGACGCGGTCGCGCAGAGCGTGATGCAGGAAAGCGGCACCAAGATCGACTATCTGACCGGCACGATGATCGAATTGCCGCGCGCGGCGATCCGCGCCCATGTCATCGCCGAGGCGGCCGAATTCTTCTCCTTCGGCACCAATGATCTGACGCAGACCACCTTCGGCATCTCGCGCGACGATGCGGCCTCCTTCCTCGAAACATACCGGCAGAAGGGCATCATCGAGCAGGATCCGTTCGTGTCGCTCGATGTCGACGGCGTCGGCGAACTGGTGCGGATCGCGGCCGAAAAAGGCAAGGCGACGCGGCCGGGCATCAAGCTCGGCATCTGCGGCGAGCATGGCGGCGATCCGGCCTCGATCCGTTTCTGCGAGGAGGTCGGCCTCGATTACGTCTCGTGCTCGCCCTACCGGGTGCCGATCGCCCGGCTGGCGGCCGCGCAGGCGGCAGTGGCGGCGGCGAAGGGCGCTGCAAAACGCGCTTCCTGATGCATGTCGCCCAGAAGTGCGCAGCGGTTCTGGGACAACGACATGCATCAAAGCAAAGACCATGTCGCCCAGAAGTGCGCAGCGGTTCTGGGACAACGACATGCATCGAAGCAAAGACCATGTCGCCCAGAAGTGCGCAGCGGTTCTGGGACAATGACATGCATCGAAGCAAAGACTTGAAGCGCGCCGCCTGAATTTGTTTCAGCGCGGCGCGCTCAAGGGGCATTCGGATACCTTACGGTTTTGTATGCAATGTCACGCGAACGTGCGCGTGACGGCCCTGAATCTCGACACCGTTTCAAGGGACCTTCCGACACCGAATCTATTGGTGTCGGAAAACCCATGTTGCAGATTTCCCCATCCGCTTACCGCTCGATCCTGATCCTGCAGACCAAGTTCATCGGCGACATCGTGCTTGCCTCCGCGCTGGCGAAGAACCTGCGGCTTCAATATCCGGGCGTCCGGATCGTGTTTCTTTGCGAAGCGCATTTCGCCGGCTTCCTGACTGCCCATGGCATAGCTTCCGAGGTCGTCCCCTTCAGCCGTGCCAAGATGCGTGGCTCGCCGCTTGAGCGGGGTCGCGAGCTCTTCCGCATGGTGCGCACATTGCGGCAGCACCGTTTCGACATGACCATCGACATCACCGATTCCAAGACCTCACGGATCATTTCCGAACTGGTCAACGCTCCGGTCAGGGTCGGCTATTTTCCGACGGAGCGGCCTTTGCGCTGGCACGAGCGTCAACCCGCCAACGTCAGGATGAAGCCCTTCGGATTTGGCAAGACGCATTATCTCTACCGCTATCTGTCTCCGTTGGAGGCGCTGGGCGTCGGTCTGCGCGTCAGGGCGCCTGCCATTCGCCCGCTGCCCTTCGAGACGACGCGCGCCCTGGCCTTGCTCGCCAGGCACCAGATCCGGCCAAACGCTTTTGTTGCGGTCCATGCCGGAGCAAGCTTCGTGGGTCGCCGGTGGCAGCCGGAGCGCTTTGCCGAGGCAATCGGCAGGATCGTCCGCGAAACCGGCCTGCGCGTGGTTCTGGTCGGCGGTCCGGACGAGAGCGAGGCGACCGACAGGATCATGGCCGCGGCCAAGACGCCAGTCCTCAACCTAGCGGGCACGCTGCGGTTGGAAACGCTGCTGGCGCTGCTCAAGGAGGCGCGGCTGTTTCTCGGCAACGAAAGCGGGCCGATGCATATGGCGGCCGCGGCCGGCACGCCGGTCGTCGGCCTGTTCGGCCTGACCAGCCCGGTTCGCTGGGCGCCGATCGGGGTGCCCAGCATTTCGTTGCGGCCATCCATGCCTTGCGACTGCGTCGGCGGCGACCTTTGCCGCCGGACCGACCCGCGTAAGGCATGCTGCGTCTGGCGCCTGGAGGTCGATCCGGTCGTCGACGCTGCGCTCGAACTGCTGGCGCGCACCGAGATGCTCCTGGAGGCCGCGGTCTGACATTCGCCGGAAAGTTGCCCGTCGGCGGCGTAGCGTCCTTTGGACCAATCCCAGGAAGGTATGAAACGTTGGGCGCGGCCCCTTCGCCTTTTCCGTGAAACGGTGGAAGGCGCTTGTCGGCGCGCGAGTCACTCTGGTCCATGATCTTGCCATCTTGTATATGAGAGCCACGTGAAACAAGCGCATGACGGCTCCACATGTCGACGTCTCAGCCCAGCTTCGTGGACTCCGATCCGTCCGGCGCCCGGACGCGGGTGTCGCAGCTTCTCTCCGGCCCTCTCCGGTCGATCCTGATCCTGCAAACGAAGCACATTGGCGATCTCGTTCTTTCCTCCGCGTTGGCGAGGAATCTGCAGCTCGAATATCCCGGCGTGCGCATCGTCTTCCTCTGCGATGGCCGCTTCGCCGGCCTCCTCACGGCCAACGACATCGCCTCGGAGGTCGTGACATTCCGCCGTTCCCATATGCGCGGCACGCCGCTGCGGCGCACGCAGGAGCTCATTCTCACGCTCCTTAAGTTACGCCGCGGCCATTTCGATATGGTCGTCGACATCACCGATACGAAGACGTCGCGATTCATCTCAGGACTGGTTGGTGCACGGGTTCGCGTCGGATATCACCCGTCAGAAAGGCCCCCGCGTTGGCTCGAGCGCCAACCTGCCAATGTCAAGGCAAAGCCGTTCGGCTATGGCGAGCAGCATTTTCTCTATCGTTATCTTTCGCCGCTGGAGGCGCTTGGCATAGAGTTGCGTGTGCGGGATCCCGACATTCGACCGCTGCCGTTCGAGACGACGAAAGCCTTGGCCCTGCTGGACAAGTTCCACCTTCGGCCGAACGCCTTCGTCGCGGTGCATGCCGGTGCAAGCTTCCCCGGGCGCCGCTGGCAGCCGGAGCGCTTTGCCGCCGCGATCGACCGGATATCGGCTGAGACAGGTCTGGACGTCGCCCTGGTCGGCAGCCCGGACGAGAACGACGTGGTCGAAAAGATCCTGGCCGCTGCGAAGACGCCGATCGTCAATCTGGTCGGAGCGCTCCCGCTCGACACGCTGCCGGCGCTGTTCAAGCAGGCGCGGCTGTTTCTCGGCAACGACAGCGGCCCCATGCACATGGCCGCCGCGGTCGGCACGCCCGTCGTCGGCCTGTTCGGCCTGCAGAGCCCGGTCCACTGGGGGCCGGTCGGCGTGCCGAGCATCGCGGTACGCCCGGCCATGCCTTGCGATTGCGTCGGCGGTGACCTGTGCGAACGGCCTGACCCCAACAAGGCGTGTTGCGCCTGGCGCCTGGAGGTCGACACGGTCGTCGATGCCGTGCTCCAACTGCTGGCGCGAACGGAGTTGGCGCTGGAGGCCGCGGTCTAAGCGAAAGCAAATTTTCGCGACTGCTGCTTTTTGCGCTGTTTGCCGTCCCGATTTTCGCCTAGATGCGGGCCTTGTAGAGGCGAGTTTTGTTGGCGCGGCGCGGAGAATGCCCGAACGTGCCGGTTTGGAACGAATGATGGGTGTGCTTCGAAAATCCCTTTGCGCGATGGCGCTGTCGCTGTTCGCGGCGTCGGCGGGCAATGCCGCGACGCTGCTCGAGCCGACGCTGCATGTGAAGCCGCAGGGCCTCGAGGTTGGCAGCGGGCGCGTCGCGCTGACGCTCGATGCCTGCGGCGGCAAGACCGACACGAGGATACTTTCGGCGCTCGTCGACAACAGGATACCGGCGACGATCTTCGTTACCGGCATCTGGCTGAAGCGCAATGCCGAAGCCGTCGAGATCATGCGGGCGCATCCCGATCTGTTCGAACTGGAAAACCACGGCGGCCGCCACATTCCGGCGGTCGATACGCCGCAGAAGATCTACGGCATCCGCAGCGCCGGCAGCCCGGACGCCGTGCAGGCCGAGGTCGAATCCGGCGCCGCCGCCCTAGCCGGCGCAGGCGGGCCCGCGCCAAAATGGTTTCGCGGCGCAACCGCCGAATACAGCCCCTCGGCGATCGCCATGATCCGCAGGCTGGGCTTCAAGATCGCCGGCTTCTCGGTCAATGGCGACGGCGGCTCGCTGCTCGGCGCGAAGGAAACCGCGCGCCGCATCGCCGCCGCCAAGGACGGCGACGTCATCATCGCCCACATCAACCAGCCGACCCATGCGGCCGGCGAGGGCGTGGTTCAGGGGCTGCTTGCCTTGAAGCAGAAGGGCATGACCTTCGTGCGCCTCGACGATGCCGAGGGCATAGGCAACGACGGCACGACGGACTGAGTTGCCATGATATTCAGGTGAAGCCGGCCTGCGAACAGCGAGTTCCTGCGCTTCCGGCCTTCGCCAGCCGAAGCACTCATGAATGTCACGTCAGTTAAGGTTACGGCCGGCGTAGGCCAGTTCTCGGAACTCGCTTTTGTCGGCTCGGCCTGACCTGAATCTCAAGGCACCTCTGGCGGGCCAACAAAGGTTCAGCCCGGCTCAGCTTCGACCGTTACCTTGCTGGTATAGAATGCGCCGTGATTGCGGATTTCGGCCATCTCGTCGAATGGCGTCTCATAAGCCCACATTGCATTTTCGCCGACGTCGCCGGCTTCGCGGACGCTCCAGTAGCTGGCATCCCCTTTGTACGGGCAATGCGTCGAGTGCTCGGTGGCGGCCAGCTTGTTGAAATCGATGTCGTCGAACGGGATGTAGAAGGCATCCGCGTAGGGCGGCTCCGACAGCACCTTGGCCCGGGTCGACCGGGCGATGACGGTGTCGCCCGCGCGCACGATGACGCTGCCGCGATAGGGTTCGACGGTGATCGCCTTGTCCGGGTTGCGCTGGAAGCCGGGGGCGGGGTTGGCGAGCTTGTCCATGAATGGGTCTCCTTGGGGGAGATTTACATGTGTCGGACAAGCGCGTCGCGCAAGCCCGCGCGGCGCGAGGTGTCATCACCATTCATTGAATGTCTGTCACGCAGCCGTCAGGCGGCCGTCTTGAAGGCATCCATGAGGCTGGCATAGGCGGCGGCAATGCCCGCAACCGGATTGGTGCTTCTCGCCGCGGTTTCGACCTTCAGCGCGCCGCCGCTGGTCGGCAGCGTCAGCAGCAGGAACTGACGATTGTCGGCGTTGCCAACGCAGGCCGCGGCGACATGTTCACCCTCGGTCCCGTTTTCGACGCGCATTTTGAACAGCAACGTTCCGCCGACGGCCTCCAGCGCGCCGCCGACGACTTCGGCAAATTCATCTTCGGAAACTGTTTTGGTGTCCGGCGTCAGAACGTCCAGACTTTCGGCAAGCGTGCTTTCGAGGGCCTTATCGTCGAGCTGCGCGTCCATGCGAACCACTCCATTCGCCAATCTCACCCAGCCCGTTAATGAAGCTTAACGGCGACGATGGCCGGATTATGGCGGTTTTTCAGGTTCTTCGATCCATCCACGGGCTTCTACTTATGGCGGCTGGACAAACCGCCGGTTCGTTCCACAATGCGTGAAACAAACGACGCGAATGCGCAAAGGGGAGGAACAGATGCTTGGATTGATGCAGGAATGGCCGCTGCTTTGCCACAAGCTGCTCGACCATGCCGAACGCCAGCACGGCGACAGGGAGGTCGTGTCGCGTTCGATCGAAGGCCCGATCGTGCGCACCACCTTCGCCGAAATCCATCACCGGGCGCTCAAGGTGGCGCAGCGGCTGGAGCGTGACGGCTTCAGGCTCGGCGACCGCATCGCGACCCTTGCCTGGAACACGGCCCGCCATATCGAGGCCTGGTACGGCATCATGGGCATCGGCGCGATCTATCACACGCTCAACCCGAGGCTTTTTCCCGAGCAGATCGCCTGGATCATGAACAATGCGGAGGACAAGGCGATCTTCGTCGATTTGACCTTCGTGCCGCTCCTGGAAAAGATCGCCGGCGCAATCCGGTCGCTGAGAAAGGTGATCGTGCTGACCGACCGGGCGCATATGCCGCAAACGTCGCTGGCGAATGCCGTCGCCTATGAGGAATGGCTGGCCGAGGCCGATGGCGCCTTCGCCTGGAAGGCGTTCGACGAGAACACCGCCGCCGGCATGTGCTACACCTCGGGCACGACGGGCGACCCGAAGGGTGTGCTCTACAGCCACCGCTCCAATGTCCTGCACGCCATGATGGCCGCCATGCCCGACGCCATGGGCATATCCACCCGGGATGTGATCCTGCCTGTCGTGCCGATGTTCCACGCCAATGCCTGGGGTCTTGGCCAGAGCGGACCGATGATCGGCGCCAAGCTGGTGATGCCCGGCTGCAGGATGGACGGAGCCTCGATCTATGATCTGCTCGACACCGAGAAGGTGACGTTCAGCGCGGCCGTACCGACCGTCTGGATGATGCTGCTGCAATATCTTGAGGAGACCGGCAAGAAGCTGCCTCACCTGAAGAAGGTCGTCATCGGCGGCGCGTCCTGTCCGCGCGCCATCACCGCCAAGTTCCAGGACAACTACGATGTGCAGGTGGTGCATGCCTGGGGCATGACCGAGATGTCGCCGCTGGGCACGCTCTGCACCCTGAAGCCGCAATATGAGACGCTGACTGGCGACGCGCGGCTCGATGTCCAGGGCAAGCAGGGTTTTTCGCCCTTCGGCGTCGAAATGAAAGTGACCGATGACGACGACAACGCGCTGCCCTGGGACGGCAAGACCTTCGGGCATCTCAAGGTGCGCGGCCCCGCGGTGGCCCGCGCCTATTATGGCGGCGCCGGCACCGAGCAGTTCGATGCCGATGGCTGGTTCGACACCGGCGATGTCGCCCATATAGACGCCAGCGGCTACATGCAGATCACCGATCGCGCCAAGGACGTCATCAAGTCCGGCGGCGAATGGATATCGACCATCGATCTCGAGAATCTCGCCGTCGGCCATCCCGACGTGGCGGAGGCGGCGGCTATCGGCATCCCGCATTCGAAATGGGGCGAGCGGCCCTTGCTGGTCGTCGTGAGCAAGCCCGGCAGGGAGCCGAGCAAGGGCGACATCCTCACCTTCATGAGCGGCAAGGTAGCGAAGTGGTGGATGCCCGACGACGTGGCCTTCGTCGGCGAAATTCCGCACACCGCCACCGGCAAGATCCAGAAGACCAGTTTGCGCGACCAGTTCAAGGATTACCGCCTGCCGACGGATTGACCAAAAATGTTTGTTCTTTCGGCTTCAAGCCGGCGTCAAAAACCGCTAACTCTCGGCGCGGGTTGGGACGACACGGCACAGAATGGCATCTATTCCTGAACGGCAGACGTCGAGGGCGGCCGGCTGGTCGCGGCGGATCGGGGCATTTTCCCTCGTCCTTTTGCTCACCCTCATTGCAGCCTACAGGCTGGGTCTCGTCGACACACCGCCTTTCCTGTGGGTGCTGGCGGTCGTGGCGCTGCTGGCGGCGCTTGCCCTGTTGCTGGCTGGTCTCGGTCTGTCCAGGGTCTGGAGTTTCGGCGATCGCGGTGGCCGCGATCTCAGCATCGGCGCGCTGCTGGCGCTTCTGGTGCTGGCGCCATACGGCGTCGCCGTCTACTGGGCGACGATCTATCCGCCGCTGCGCGACATCTCGACCGATCTCGACGATCCGCCGGTGCTGGACACCAGCGAACGCACCGCCGACATGAACGAGCTGTCGCCGCCCACCCCGGGCGAACAGAGCCTGCAGGCCGCCGCCTATCCGCTAGTTAGCGGGCGCAGCTACAACCTGCCTTTCGAAACCGTCGTCGACGCTGTCGAAACCGTGCTCGACCGCCGCGACTGGCAGCTGACGGCACCTTATCCCGATATCAACGGCCAGAGCGAGGCGACGATCAATGCGCTGGCCAAGGGCTTCGTGCTCGGACTGCCGGCCGACGTCGCCATCCGCGTCACGGACGACGGCGAGCAGGTCGTCGTCGACATGCGCTCGGCCTCGCGCTACGGCCGCTACGACCTTGGCGACAACGCCGCCCGCATCACGGATTTCCTCGGCGAGCTCGACCAGGAGGTCGCCGGGCAGGTCGGCGCGGCGCCGGCCGAGTGATCAGCCGGCGGGACTGAAAACACCGTCGATGGCAGGCTCGCCGTCGGTTGCGACCAGGCCGCGCGCGACCAGATCCTCGAGATGGGCAAGCACCGAAAGCCCCGCGGCGCCGTGCAGCCGCGGGTCTGTGTCGCGATAGATCGCAGCGACCATTTCCGCGATCGTCCGGTCTCCGGCGCGGATGCGTTCCAGGATCGCCCTTTCGCGCATCTTGCGATGCGTCTTGAGGCCGCGCATGAACCTTTGCGGCGCGGTCACTGGCCCGCCATGGCCCGGCAAAAGCAAGCGATCGTCGCGCGCCAGCAGCCTGTCGAGGGAGCTCATATAGTCGGCCATGGCGCCGTCCGGCGGCGCGACGATCGAGGTCGACCACGCCATGACATGGTCGGCTGAAAACAGGGTTCCGGTTCCCTCGAGGGCAAACACGGCGTGGTTGGCGGTGTGGCCGGGCGTCAGCACGGTGCGGATGGCCCAGCCGTCGCCCTGGGTCAGCGCATTGTCGGCCAGCACGACATCGGGAACGAAGCCAAGGTCGGCGCTGGCGTCGAGCGGATTGACCTCGCCGATGCGTAAAGGCCGTGCCGGTCGATGCTGGCCTTCGGCAAGCGTTGGCGCGCCGGTCAGCTCTTTCAATCGCGACGCGAGTGGCGAATGGTCGCGATGGGTGTGGCTGACGAAGATGTGGCTGACCGGGCGGCCATCGATCGCCGTAAGCAGCGTCTCGAGATGGGCGTCATCTTCCGGGCCTGGGTCGATCACCGCCAGCGTCTCGCGGCCGACGAGATAGCTGTTGGTGCCGTGGAAGGTGAAAGGGCTCGGATTTCTGGCGGTGATGCGCAGCACATCCGGCGCAACCGCAACCGCCCGGCCATAGGCGGGATCGAAACTGGTGTCGAATTCAAGGGCCATGCCGGCGGGCTCCGTTGCAATGCGGCAAAATGATTGCCGCCCGATACGGAAGCCAATATAGGAAAATTAGTGCATGTCGCCCAAAAGTGCGCAGCGGTTTTGGGAGAACGACATGCATCGACACAAAGTTTGAAGCGCGTTGCCTGAAATCCGTTTCTGCGCGGCGCGCTTCAAGCCAGCAAATCAGCCACCCAATAGATTAGCCAGAATGGGGAAGACCATGGCAACTGCAACCACGATGCGCCCGCTTGTTTCTCTCACTCTGCCGGATCGGGGCGCTGCCCGGCTCGCGACCCAGCTCTTCCTGGCGCTCGCCGGGACGCTGCTGCTGACGCTTTCGGCCAAGACCAAAGTGGTGCTCGGCCCGGTCGACATTTCGCTGCAGACGCTCGCCGTGCTGTTGATCGCCTCGGCGTTCGGCCTGCGGCTGGCCGTCGCCACGCTCCTTCTCTACCTCGCCGAAGGTGCTTTTGGCTTGCCGGTTTTCCAGGGTACGCCGGAAAAGGGCATCGGCGTCGCCTATATGCTGGGTTCGACGGGCGGCTATCTTGCCGGCTTCGTGGTCATGGCGGCGATCGCCGGCTGGGCCGCGGATCGCGGCTGGGACCGCAATCCGTTCAAGCTGTTCGGCGCCATGCTGACGGCGGAGGTCGTCATGATGGCCACCGGCTTTGCCTGGCTGGCGATCCTCATCGGGCCGGAAAAGTCCTGGCAGTTCGGCGTTCTGCCCTTCATCGTCGGCGACCTGATCAAGGTGGCTCTGGCCGCCAGCCTGGTGCCGGCCGTGTGGACATTGCTCAAGCGCGGCTGAGAACAATCGACGAGAAAAAGGCCGGCGGGCGACAAGCGCCCGCCGGCCCTTTTTCATGGCGCTGTCGGATTTCGCTCGAAACCGCCTTATGCCAGATGATAGAAAGCGATGAAGTAACGTCGGGAAGCAGTCGAAGCCGACATTGACAAGCCAGCGCCCGAAAACTAAGCACGGGCAACTTGGCGTCGAGGCGGGGGCCGCGGTAGTTCAAGGAGAGCTTGTTGAAAGGAATTATCCTTGCGGGCGGCAGCGGAACACGTCTCTATCCGCTTACATTAGCGATTTCTAAGCAGATACTGCCGATCTACGACAAGCCGATGATCTATTACCCGCTGAGCGTGCTGATGCTCGCGGGAATTCGCCAGATTCTCATCATCTCGACTCCGCGCGACTTGCCGGTCTTTCAGGCATTGCTGGGCGACGGTTCCGAATTCGGGCTGGAATTGTCCTATGCCGAGCAACCGCAGCCCAACGGTCTCGCGGAAGCCTTCATCATTGGCCGCGAGTTCATTGGCAAGGACAGCGTGTCGATGATCCTTGGCGACAACATCTATTTTGGCGGCGGCCTGTCGCAACTCTGCCGCGAGGCGGCGACCCGCGAGGGCGGCGCCTCGGTCTTTGCCTACTATGTCGACGATCCTGAGCGCTATGGCGTGGTTTCCTTCGACAAGGCCTCCGGCAAGGCTCTGACGATCGAGGAGAAGCCGCAAAAGCCGAAGTCCAACTGGGCCGTGACCGGTCTTTATTTCTACGACAACAACGTGGTCGACATTGCCTCGACGATCCGCCCTTCGGCGCGCGGCGAGCTCGAGATCACGGCGGTCAACAACGTCTATCTCGAGCGTGGCGAACTGCATGTCCACCGTCTCGGCCGCGGCTATGCCTGGCTCGACACCGGCACGCATGACAGCCTGCTCGAGGCATCGTCTTTCGTGCGCACGATCGAGCATCGCCAAGGCATCAAGATTGCGTGCCCCGAGGAGATTGCGCTGGAGCAGCACTGGATCAGCGCCGACAAGGTGCTGGATCGCGCCGCGCGGCTCGGCAAGAACGAATATGCCGCCTATCTGCGCCGGCGGGTGGCCGATCTGATGGAGGAGCGCGGTGCTTGAGGTCAGGCGGCTCGGCCTCGACGGCGTGCTGGAGATCGTGCCGAAGCGGCATGGCGATGCGCGCGGCTTTTTCAGCGAGACCTGGAATGCCGAGCGCTTCGCCGAAGCCGGCATCGATCTCGTTTTCGTGCAGGACAATCACTCCTATTCCGCCGCGGCCGGCGTGCTGCGCGGCCTGCATTACCAGCTGCCGCCGCGCGCGCAAGCCAAGCTGCTGCGCGTCATCCGGGGCAGCGTGCTCGATGTCGCGGTCGACATCCGCCGTTCTTCGCCCACTTTCGGCAAATGGGAAGCGCTGAAGATATCGGCCGACAAGGGCAACCAGGTCCTGGTGCCGCAAGGCTTCGCGCATGGTTTCGTCACGCTCGTGCCGGATACCGAGGTTCTCTACAAGGTGACCGACACCTACTCACCCGAGCATGACCGTTCGATCCGTTTCGACGACCCGGCGATCGGCATAAAATGGCCGGCGATCGCGGGCGGCTTCCAGCTTTCGGACAAGGACCGCAACGCGCCCTTGCTCGGCCTGGCGGAGGTGTTCGCGTGAGGAGGGATGGCGGCATGAATTTTCTGGTCACCGGAGGCGCCGGCTTCATCGGCTCGGCCGTGTGCCGGCATCTGTGCGCCAATCCGGCCTATCGCGTCACCAATCTCGACAAGCTGACCTATGCCGGCAACCTCGCATCGCTGAGGCCGATCGAGAACGCGCACAACTACCGCTTCGAGCAGGCTGATATCTGCGACGAGCGCGCGGTGCTGGAGATCTTGCGCCGCGACGACATCGACATCGTCATGAACCTCGCCGCCGAGAGCCATGTCGACCGCTCTATCGACGGCCCCGGCGCCTTCATCGAGACCAACATCGTCGGCACCTACCGCATCCTGAATGCCGCGCTGGAATACTGGCGCGGTCTGTCCGAGACTCGCCAAGGCGGCTTCCGCTTCCATCATGTCTCGACCGACGAGGTCTTTGGCGACCTGCCTTTCGACGGCGGCATGTTCGTGGAGGAGACGCCATACGCGCCGTCCTCGCCCTATTCGGCCTCGAAGGCGGCATCCGACCATCTGGTGCGGGCCTGGCACGAGACCTATGGCCTGCCGGTGGTGCTTTCCAACTGCTCGAACAATTATGGCCCCTATCATTTCCCGGAAAAGCTGATCCCGCTGGTCATCCTCAACGCGCTCGACGAGAAGCCACTGCCCGTCTATGGCGCCGGCGCCAATGTGCGCGACTGGCTGTTCGTCGAGGACCACGCGCGGGCCCTTGAACTGGTGGCCACCAGGGGGCAGCCGGGCGAGAGCTACAATGTCGGCGGCAATTCCGAGCGCACCAATCTCGGCGTCGTCGAGGCGATCTGCGATCTTCTCGACCTGAGGCGGCCGCGCGCCGGCGGCAAGCGCTATCGCGAGCTGATCGCCTTCGTCACCGACCGCCCCGGCCATGACCGGCGCTATGCGATCGACGCCTCCAAGATCGCGCGCGACCTCGGCTGGGCGCCGCGGGAGGACTTCGACAGCGGCCTGGCAAGGACCGTCGACTGGTATCTCGACAACAAATGGTGGTGGGGGCCGATCCGCGAGCAGCGCTACGACGGCGCGCGGCTGGGCCGAGCTACGGCGCAAAAGCGCCCGATCGAAAACGCCCCGGTCGAGAACGCCCAGATCGAAAATGCAAGGGTCGAAAGCAACTCGGCCGGGAACGCGGCCGAGAGCAGGAAGGTGACCACGTGAGGCTTGCCGTCACCGGACGCGAGGGCCAAGTCGCCGCAAGCCTGGTCGAGGCGGCGCGGGGCCGCGACGATGTCGAGGTCGTCGCCGTCGGCCGGCCGGCGCTCGACCTGGCGCGGCCAGACACGGTGTTCGCAGCCCTTGAAGCGGCAAGGCCCGACATCGTCGTTTCCGCCGCCGCCTACACCGCCGTGGACCAGGCCGAGGACGAGAAGGATCTGGCCTTCGCCGTGAACGCCACCGGCGCCGGCAAGGTGGCCGAAGCCGCGGCAAGGCTCGGCGTGCCCGTCATCCATCTGTCGACCGACTATGTGTTCGACGGCACCAAGAACGGCGCCTATGTCGAAACCGACCCGACCGCCCCGCTCGGCGTCTACGGCGCCTCCAAGCTCGCCGGCGAAGAGGCTGTGGCGGCGGCCAACCCGCGCCACCTCATCCTGCGCACCGCCTGGGTCTACAGCCCCTTCGGCAGGAATTTCGTCAAGACGATGCTGCGCCTCGCCGCCGATCGCGACGAGATATCGGTCGTCGCCGACCAGTGGGGCAATCCGACATCCGCGCTCGACATTGCCGACGCCATCCTGCATGCGGCGGCGAAGCTGCGGGACGACAGGAATTTTGCCGCCTTCGGCGTCTACCATCTGGCGGGCGAGGGCGACACCAACTGGAGCGGCTTTGCCCGTCACATCCTCGACACAAGCCGGGCGTTTGGTGGCCCGCACGCGAGCGTGCGCGATATCGCGACGGCAGATTATCCGACCAAGGCCAGGCGCCCGCAAAATTCGCGGCTTTTGACCGAAAAGTTCGCATCCACATTCAGCGAGATACCGGAATGGCAAAGGTCGGCGGAAGCTGTGGTCCGGCGGCTTCTACCAGGTTGACGAAGTGTAATGTCGAGTAGTGCTTCGCGAAGCGAACATCCGATATTGGGGGCACCAGTGAATGAAATCGTGAACCTTCTCCGAAAGAGAATTTCTTTGTGGAAACACACAAGGATCGTTCGCCAAAGCGGGATTTTCGACGACGGGTACTATCTTGCTCAACTTGGTGAAAGAGGGCCACCAGGAGACCTTATTACTCACTATGTATCAGTTGGCGAAAAATTGGGGCTCAGGCCCTCCAAAAAGTTCGACCCGAGCTTTTACGGCAGCCGCTATCCAGATGTCGCGTCGAGTGGGCGCAACCTATTGTCACATTTTGTTACTCATGGCGTCCAGGAAGGACGACTAGGCCGGCCACAAACGGAGGAATTTGAGACCGCTGAAGTCGCTCTTGATCAGACAAAGCGTACGATTCTGCTTCTGGTGCACGAATTGTCCAGAACCGGTGCTCCGATACTCGGCTGGAACATCGGTCGTTACCTCAAGAAGAATTTTGAATACAATATAGTAGTTGTATCACTTTCGTCCGGGGATCTAGCTGATAAATTCACCGATGAATTCGATATTGTTATCTCTTTTGATGGTATAAGTCATAACGACGAGGCGCAGTTTCAATCTATTGCTAAATCAGCTCTTTCGCGGTTTAGGCCAGATTACATTTTGGCCAATAGCATAATAACTTTTCCCCTTGCAAACGAGTTTTTTAAGCTTGGAGTTCCTGTCATAGGGCTGGTGCACGAGTTCGCGACCTTCGCCATCCACATGCGGGAGATCGCCAAAACGATGCAAAATTTGTCCGAGCTTGTTTTCCCAGCAGAGGTCGTACGCCGGTCCTCTTTTGAAAAATTCCCGTCACTCAAGATGCGGCCGTCGCACATCATAGCACAAGGGAGATCGGAAGTGCCGCACACCAAGCACGCCCCTAAAAGGGGCGTGAGTGCCCTAGCAGAATTTCGTAGTGGTGCCGATTTTGTCGTAATCGGTGTAGGCACACTCGAATGGCGAAAAGGAGTGGATTTGTTTGTATCTGCGGCCGCGACCGCGAAGAGAAAGGCCCCCAAGATCAAACTGAGATTCGTTTGGATCGGCAGTGTGCATGGCAGTGGGTACGAGTTGAAGGAATTTTTAAACGAGCAGGTAGCTCGCTCCGGCGTGACCGAAATTGTCGAATTTCTTGAGGCGGTTCCTGATCTCGACTGGGCATATGCAAGTGCCGACGCGTTTTTTTTAAGTTCGCGACTCGATCCGCTACCTAATGTCAGCATTGAAGCCGTTTCTCGCGGTTTACCTCTAGTTTGCTTTGAGAACGGTAGCGGCATGGCTGAGATCATGTCGAACGATGCGGACGCAAAGCAACTCGTGGTGCCCTACCTGGACGCATCGGCCGCCGCGGATGTTTTCATCAGAATGGCATCTGACCAATTGTGGATGGACAGGAAAAAAGCGGCGATGGAACGGGTCGCCAATCAGCGTTTTGATATGAAAGCGTATGTAACTAAGCTCGATGTTTTAGGGAGGAGTATTACTCTGGCGAGGTCTCCGAGCTCATGACTATTGCAATATTCGGGAGTACTGGCTTTATCGGCAGGCACCTTGTAAAACTACTCGATTCTAGCGAAGTTACTTATAAGAAATTCTGCCATAAGGTAAATTTGGAAGACGCATCCGCAATACCTGTCGAGTTTGAAAATCCCGTGTCCTACCGCGACCATCTGGCGGGCGTGTCGACAGTCATATTGCTGGTTAGCCAGTCGAGTCCAGGATCATTTGCCAATCGGGCTGAATCCGAGGTCGTGCACAATCTGCTGCCTTATGCGCGCTTTCTTGAGGTCGTACCCTCGTCATCGATCAGGCACGTTGTCTTCGTGTCGTCTGGCGGAACCGTCTATGGCCAACAAGCCGGAACGATGATCGATGAGCATCATCCGACCAAACCGATAAGCTTCTATGGTGCTGGTAAGCTTATGGTCGAGATCATGTTGCAAACGGCGCTGAACGAATTGGATATCCCATGGACGATCCTACGTCCCGGTAATCCCGTCGGCGTAGATCAGGATGTCGGACGGGTGGGATTTGTTAAGAATGCGGTGCATGCGGCAATGACAGGATCCAAACTGGAAATCTGGGGGGATGGCTCCGTCGTCAGAGATTATTTTCACGTCGAAGACCTTGCTGAGTCAATTACCATGAGTGTGAATAATACTCTTGCGCACAACAAGATTTTTAACGTTGGTACTGGCGTTGGAACAAGTATAAATGAAGTTATATCTCTTATTGAGCGTGTGTCGTCGAGGAAGATAGATACCACATACCGGCCATCTCGTTATGTGGATGTTCGATCGAATGTGCTATCCTGCAAATTGATCGCCGATACCCTTGGCTGGCGCCCGAGAAGAAATCTCTCTGAAATTATTGAAGAGCTTGTCCTGCCTCTGATCTGTTAAATTTGTGGTCAGTTATACAGCTCTTTGTCGTCGGCCGTTGGTTAGAAAGTATCCAACCTACTTATCAGTCCGGGCACGTCTACGTTAAAAGGCACATGCGGTTTACCGCTGGTATCGAGGGCTAAGCCTTCGTATACGCCATAGTTTAGCCCTCGCGAGGCGAATATCCGAACGTGACCATTAATCCAATGAGGCTCGCTTTCTATATCGATAAAACGGGCTCCTGGATAACAAAAAGCAGCGTTGTAGATTGCTGAACCAGCAGCGGAAACAATCGTCTCAGCAGACGAGAATATTCCTATTTGGTCTATTGCAGTCATCTGTTCTGGCAGGATGACTTCGAACCCTCGTGCGATAAGCGCATCGATCAACTCGGGCTCATTCACCATTTTGCGCGGATGGCCTTCGATCGCTTTCCGAGAAAGATAAACTTTGCGGTCGCTGCGCCGACAGCCATGTCGCATCCGCATACTATCGAAAAGACCGATCGTCTCATCATCGAACCATACATCGCGATTCCGTATGCTTGGCACATAGACGCGCTTTAGGCGATACCAGTGGTCGACTAACCAATGCGGAATAATACGAGAATCGTCGATCCCGGCCGCGATAAGAAACTGCCGGAACGTTTCATGATATAGCGGTGCTAAAATCTTTATGCTTTTGTCCATGCGGGCCAAAGCGGCTACCTTCGGCAACATCCGATAGATAAAGGCTCCGAAATTCGGTCCTTCGGCTGAAGATAGCAGGGCAACAGGTTCGTCTATTTCAATGATGGGCTTTTCTTCGACGAGTTGATAGACACCGGCTCGATCCGTGGAGGAGAAGCCCATCCATTGGTTGAGATGGAATTCCGGCTGCCCGAGCCTTGATGTCTCCATCTCTTGAATGTCCAGCGTCGGAAAATTCTCGTCGAAGCAGTATCGACCGTCGCTTGTTACAAGCCCGCGGGTGCCTGTCAGAAGAACGTCATCTAAGGTTGCGATGAAAACTGCTGGCCTGACCGCTGGCATGCCGAACGTCATGTTGGTGATGCCACCAGGCGTGCGGTCATAGAAGGCGGGAACGGTGTGCGGAGCCGGATACGGACCTGCTTCCCGCTCAACCCACACGCTGTTCGCCGACGTTTCGAGATCACCAAGGTCAACTCGGGTGAGTTCCAAGGGGTCGCGATAAGTAAGATCTTGAAACATCAATTTGGACTTCGGGTCCGTTCTCGTTCGACTAAACGGCCAGATCATTGAAATCCTCCAGAAAGGATAGATGGCTCCGTACCTTTGCCATCTCTCAATTCGCGGCTGCCTATTGCGTTGGCTGCGGAAAAATCGTGTATTAACTCTGGCTTCGCAACTTCGACAAAAACGCGATGGAAGAAAGCCTCTTCCACATTTGGAATCAGCGGCGAGAGCTTTCTATACAGATAAGAGGCATCTGTGGCGCTTCTCGGAAAAGAGATGAGCGTCATCGGTATATCGTGCCGAACCAAAGCCTCTATTAGACTAGTCAGTTTTCTTCGTAGAACATCGACCTGGCCTTCGGCGGTCTCGGTCTCCCACAAGCCACCTTTGACATTCTCCCCAGGGTTAGCTTGCTGGACAAGAATCCGGCTCGCTGCAGCGTCCTCTAGTCGCCTGATTGGTATAATGACGTGATCGATGGCCATGCCGGCGGCGAGAACCGCATCGACCTGCTCGCAGAGAAAAGGACTTTTGACTATTCTAGGTGCATCTAGGTCGAATATGTGTCTTTCTAAGCCGGCGCGTGCATTTGGGAAGTATTCGTCATCGGTCCATGTTCCTGTATCAAGTCCGAGTTTTGTCAAAAGTTGGACGAGGTAGGTTGTGCCAGCCCGACCGGTGCCGCTGATGAAAATTCGTTTTGCATCCGATTGCAGGCTGTTGGATTGCATTGTGGCTGCTTCTGGTTGTGTCATCATAAGTCGCGCCAATAAGTTGCCAATCGAGAACATTGAGCCCCTCACGAATCGATACAAACCTGATTGTGCGCAGCTAACCAACTGGTTGAAAGATTGCGGGCGCTGAGTGGCGAGGATTTCCAGCGTCTGCGTGGATAAAAAGGGTGGTTCTCACCGTGGTCGGAGATCTCCGGTGACAAGCAACGCGTTGAAACGGGTACGGCACGCCTCCAATGTCCGCGTACGGGATTTGGTAAATCTGGATTACTCCCCGTCGGTTCATCGTGCCCAGGGCTAAACGAAACCAACGTTCTCCCAATCTCAGCATTCGGCGAACGATCCTGTGCCATCAAGAGTCCGCCGAATTCCGGCCGGCTTGGCATTGATCTAGAGTCGAAACTTCGCGGCTAACGACGTGCTGTCCAAAAGGCTTTCCGCGGGCGTTATGGTCACGCTGTTCCAGTACGCATCAAGCCGATCAGCATCAAAATCGTATGCGTGCTCCTCGATGAGCGCTTGGCAATTATCGGCAAGGATAGTGCTGTTTGGATCGAGATTGGTTACGAGCACCAAGCCTGTACCAACGCAATCCAAGATCGTAATTGCCAGGTCTGGCCGAAATTTCTTCAGCACCGGGACGATTTTCCAGACGTCGCCCGTCCAATAACCTGTGTACTTTGTATTTAACCAGAGAGGATCGTCTTGCGACCTCAGCGTCATGTAATTGTCCAAAGGAAGGCAGTCATGAAGCGCGATGATCGAATTTTTTTTGCAGTATTTTTCAGTATTTATAAAGTCTCTTAACAGGAATTCAAAGAGATGCATTCCATCCAAGAAAGCAAAGTCGACCGGCTCGCCAAATATCTCGGATAGGCTGTGTTTGGCAAAGAACTCGTCGCTCGTCTGCTGGTACAGGTGGCATACCGGTTTTTCACCCACAACGTCTGTTTGAATTCGAAAAACAGGATCAACAGCGATCGATGCGCATTTCGCATTCGCAAGGGTGATGCCATGTAGAGTTCCGATCTCGAAATAGCTCTTTGGCTTCACGTGCTCCTGCATATTTCTCAGAAATTCATGGTAAATCAGTCCAGTCACTCTGTGCCCGAAATCTAAACTCGCATTTGTGGAGGCGCTCATGGTTTGGTCCATCTCTTTTCGCTAAATCACTAACTAACCACCGAAATATTGAGCTGCTACATCCCGTGCTGGCCCATCCGCCCGCACGTGCCCGTGCTCCAGCCAAACGATGCGGTTGCAATTTTGCAGCAACAGTTCTCTAGAGTGACTCGCCAGAACCAGAATCTTTGTCGAACTCACAATCTCGTGCAGGCGTCTATTAGCGCGTTCCTTGAAATCTTCGTCACCGGTTGAAAGCCACTCATCCATAATGAGGATTTCCGGTCGGATCGACGTTGATGTCGCGAACGCCAATCTCAGTTGCATACCGGATGAGTATGTGCGGAAAGGCATGTCCAAAAAATCCCCAAGTCCCGAGAACTCGGTAATTTCGTCGAGCCTTTCGCGCAGTTCAGCCGGCGTGAATCCCATCATCGCGGCTCGCAAGCGAATGTTCTCTCGGCCGGTCGCCTCGGGATCTATGCCAAGACTGATGTTGATCAGGGACACGCACTCACCGTCGATAACGGCAATACCGGAAGTAGGTGCGTAAATTCCAGATAGAACACGTAGCAGCGTTGTCTTGCCCGAACCATTGTGTCCTATCAGGCCGACCCGCTCTCCTTCTCTGATCTCGAGATTGATATTCTCAAGCCCCTTCACGACGATATTCCCGTCGTGAAGGCGCTCGATGGCTCCGCCCGTTGCAACGCTCAGGACGCGATTTTTGAACGAGCGGCTCGCTGCGTTGTAAACGGGAAACGCTACAGAGACGTTGTCGAGATGGACGTGGGACATTTTTTAAAGCCAGTAGGCAATGCGTCGACGATAGCGACCAAAAAACCAGATCGCAAATACCCAACCAAATGCCATCATGGCAACAACCACGCCCCAACTCAGCGGTGCCGGCGCCTCACCGAGCAGTGGCTCGCGCACGATCGTCACCAAATGATAAAATGGGTTGAGATCAAATAGATAACGAGACGCGCCCTGCGGAAGGGTTTTGATCTGCCACATGATGGGCGTGATATAAAAAAGTACCTGCAGAAAATTTTGCAGAACCTGAGTGATATCACGGTATCTAGCGCAGATTATTCCTAGAACAAGCATCATCCAGAGCAAGTTTAGAGAGACCAGAAGGAATCCAAGGATCGAAAGCATGGCGTAAGGGGGGAAGCCGAGCCCTAAAATTAAAATCAAAATTGGGAAGATTACAACATTGTGGCCGAATATGATCATATTACGCCACATCGTTCTCAATAAATGTGTGAACAACGGCATGCGAACTTGAAGAATAATTCCCTCTGAGCTGATGAAGCTTGTGCAGCCTTCATTGAGACAGGATGAGATGAAGCCCCAAATAATTACGCCGCTGCAGATGAACGGGAGATAGTCCTGCATTGGAGACCTGAACAGGTTTCCGAATATCAGCCCCAAGGCGCCGATAAGCACGCCCATGTTGATCGTGAGCCAAAAAGCCCCGACACGCGATCTGCGGTAGCGCTGGGCTACGTCCTGCCACCCGAACGTCGTCGCAAGGTGATACTTTTCGAGCGCTTCAACAATGTCATGCAGCGCATCCTGGGTTCTTGTTCTGGTTTCGGCAGGTCGAACCAATGGATTCCTCATCGACGTTCAGCCGGCAGCGAATAGATCATTTGTGTCGGAATAGGAAGCCAGGCCGCCGGCGAAGCGCCCGCGACCAATGTGCGCAGCAACAGGCAAACCGGAATGACAGCACCTGCTTCGCGGTATAGATCACCCGACCTGCCCAGCCTCCAGCGCGGGACCGGTTTGGGCGCGCTCGGCATCTGCTGTATGCCAGCAGGACTTGACGGCTCTCATGCCGTGGTGGAGGACGTAACTCACGAGCGATTCCCCAAAACCGTCATCCAGTAAGAAGGGGCAAAATGCGCAGGGCGCTCCCATTGGTAACCCGCGGCATCCACATCCTCAAGACCGAAGGGCTGCAGTCTGCCGGGGTGAGGACGTTTCGTTTCCTTGCGAAGAGACGTCTCTTTTTTCGGATCAAAAATCCCACTCTCAGCTCAGCTTTTGCATTTTTTAACAAGGAGGGCGCGACGAATGCGCGGCGCCCCCTCCCTGAAGACGACGTAGCGCTTCGGATACCCTTTCCGAACACGGCAGACGTTGCCTTGCAGGACAACATAGCGGTGATTGTCCATGCGTTCTATACGGATGTTTTTCAAGAAATAATTTCGTATTTGAAAAATATCGAGCAGAGATTTTACCTTTATGTTTCAACGTCGGATGAAACTAAAAAGAAAATCATATTGGGTATCTGCTCGGATAACGGAATCAGTGATGTAGAAGTACGCGTTTTCGCGAATAAAGGTCGAGACATTGCGCCAAAAATTGTTGGGTTCCGCGACGTATACGACAGGCATGAGATATTCCTCCATTTGCACACGAAGAAGTCTCCGCACTTGTCGTCGCTCGGAGGCTGGCGAGAATACCTGCTTCAGAATCTGATTGGCTCAAAGGAGGTGGTGAGATCGATTTTGGCCTTGTTTTCCGCCGATCATAATCTGGGCGTTGTGTATCCTCAGCACTTCTACCCGATACGCGGAATGCTCAACTGGGGGTTCGATTTCCAAGCCGCGCAAGCTCTTCTGGCGAAAGTTCATTGGAGTCTCAGTAAGGATAGCCTTTTGGAATTTCCATCCGGATCGATGTTCTGGGGCAGGTCCGCAGCCTTAAAGCCGCTCCTCGATCTGGGCTTGACGTTCGACGATTTCCCGATCGAGGCCGGTCAGGTCGATGGCACATTGGCGCATGCGATCGAGCGAAGTTACCTCCATTTCGCCGAATGCGCCGGGTTTCACTGGCTCAAAGTCCAAAACAGCGCGGACCTTCGGTCACGAGGGATACTCACCGTTGAAAAGCCTGAGGATTCACGAATCCTGGAAAAGGTTTACCTGCCTCTTTTCGAAGAACCTGGGCGGTCAGATCTTTCAATGGGCAGAGAATACGCCGAACTCCGTCCCTTGAGGTTGGCAAAATCAAACAATCCCAGGCCGAGAATCAACCTACTCCTGCCGACGATAGACCCTCTATGGGTTTTTGGTGGAATCTCGACAGCCCTGAAGACGTTCGACGAACTGTCTGCCCAGCTATCCGACTTCGACAAGAGAATTGTTGTCCTCGACTCTCCTGTCGAGCCACATCACCTTCGTAATTTTCAAGGATATGCACTGAATTCAAGCGACGGTCAGCCAGTCATTTTCGAGGCATTCAACCGCACCCGGAGCATGGATGTGCGCAGAGACGATGTGTACAACTCAACCGCGTGGTGGTCCGAATATCTGCGCGCGTCGATCGGGCAATTCCAGGAGAAGGCGTTTGGGTCGCGCTCCAAGGCTGTGTATTTCATCCAAGACTATGAATCGAACTTCATCCAATGGTCTTCGCGTTGGGCGATTGCGGAATCGACATATGGCTTTGACGATAAGGTGGCTTGGCTGGTTAATTCGGAAGAGCTCTCCACTTACATGAGCCAGAGATTTGGACGTACCGACCAAATGGTTGTCCCGTTCCGCATGAATGAGACGATCAAGCGCGGTGTAAGGCCATTGCCAAAAGAGAGGATCATCCTTTGTTACGGCAGACCGACCGCAGCCAGAAATTGCTTTGAGATAGTTGTAGATGGGCTATCGCTGTGGCAGCAAAGGAACCCGATTGAAGCGAGTAAGTGGCAAGTCGTCTTCTTGGGGGAGAATTTTGATGCGAGCAGGATTTGGCCAATTCAAAATGGATCCGTTCCTGGAAAAGTCAGCCTTGAGGAGTATGCCGGATATCTGAGCCGGTCGAGTGTCGGCATTTCCCTAATGATTTCGCCACACCCTAGCTATCCGCCTTTGGAGATGGCCTATTCCGGCCTGACCACGATCTCGAATAATTACGATGCGAAAAAAATTTTCAACCGGAGTGACAATTTTGTAGCTCTTGACCAGGTGACACCCGATTCCCTTGCGCTGGCTATCGAACGATCCGTAAAGCTTGCAGAAGAGAAGATCGGTCGGATGGGAGAGCAGAGGGAGATCTTCGAGCTTCCATTCGTTGGCATAAAATATGAACCGAGGAAGTTGGCGGCGCTTCTTGCGAATCGATCGCCCAGATAGTTGATTACGCCACCGACAACGCCGCCCGGATCAGGAGGGGCGTGTCAGCATCGTCTGCGCAGTATCCATCGAGAAACCAGGAAATTGAGCATTGTCGTGACGACAAGCGTTGCAAAGAACGCCGCCCCTCGGCTTTGCAGCGCTCGCTCGAGAAGATGAAGGCTTACCAAGCCTGCCACAAACACCGCGACGACCGAGCCGCCGACCGCCAGCCGGTCCGGCAAGCCGGTGCGCCCGCCAGGAAAGACGCGGTCCGGATAGAACACCATCACGAATGCGAGGCCTGCCAGCCAGGCAATCGTGTAGGAAACGCCAGGCGACAGGATCGTCAGGCCGGCAAAGTAGACAGCGCTCGTCAGCGCGGTGTTCAGTCCTCCCGCCGCAAGAAAACGGATTGCATCCGAGCCTATCCGGTCAGCGGTCATCCGGCCCGACCGTCGCGAGGAAATCCGAATAGTCCCTGATATAATCGCTTGCGTCATAGGGATGCGAGGCCATGACGAGCAAGACCGTGTCCGGCTGGAACTTGTACTGGATGCCCCACACGCCGGGCGGCAGATAGAGCCCGACCGAGGGATCTGCCAGCGACACTTCCTTTCTGTCGTGACCGTCATCGACGACCACCGACAGGCGGCCATGGGTGGCAATCAGGAATTGCTGGCACTGGCGGTGTGCATGCTCGCCCCTGACCTTGTCGGAACGAACGCCGTAAACGAGAAACGAGCGCAAGGGCTTGAAAGGCAGGTTGTGTCCGAACTCGAGCGGGGCCAGTTCGCCGCGAAGGTCGCTGAAGTGCGGCAACCGCCAGAGCTCGCATCCGCCGACGCCCAGCGCCATCCTGTCGCCCGCAGCGCCGGGGGCTGCTTGCGTCATCACAGGCTCGACCTGCGGGCCGGTCTGATAGCCGACAATGACGGCCGGATTTCCAACCACCACGGCGTTTGCCGGCACGTTCTTGGTCACCACGGCGCCGGCGCCGATCATCGCCTGGCGGCCGATCGTTATGCCCGGCAGGATCGTTGCGTTGGCGCCGACCGACGCGCCGTCCTCGACGACCGTCTGGAGAAACTGCTCCGGATAGTGTTTCGAACGCGGGAAGCGGTCGTTGGTGAAGGTCGCATTCGGGCCGACGAACACGCGATTGCCCAGCCGGACGCCGTCCCATAGCTGAACGCCGCTTTTTATCGTGACGTCATCGCCGACGCTCACGTCATTTTCGATGAAGACATGATCGCAGATGTTGCAGTTCGCGCCGATCACGGCGCCTGGGAGGACATGAGCAAACGCCCATACGCGTGTGCCATTGCCGACGCGCGTGCTTTCGCAGATCCCGCGGTCATGGACGAAAAATGGTTTGTCGTTCATGCGGACGTCCCGTCAACAATGCGGCTTATTATCCGCAACGGGCGCGATTTGGTATTTTCAACCGCCCGCCAAAGATAACAGCCAAGGATGCCTTGCACCGCGAGGATCGCTGATCCAAAGCCCACGATCAGCAGCACCAGGGTCGTGTATCCGGCCGGATCGATCTTGCCCAGCAAGCGGGCGACGACGGTGATCACGGCAAACACAAGACTGAGCACGCAGCCCGCAATGCCTACCCAGAGTATGAAAACGATCGGAAAATCGGAAAACGAGAAGACCGAATCCATCATATATCTGAGCCGGCGCCCAATGCCCCAGGCACTCTTCCCATGCTCCCGCTCGCGCCGCCGGTAAGGCACGAACTCCCGCCTGAACCCAACCCAGAACAGCTGAACCACAAGCGAGCTGTTTGGCTCCTCGATTGACAGGATCGCATCGAGCGCCTGGCGGTTGCAGGCAAATATATCGACCCCGCCGCTCGGCATGCTGGGCAAGATCAGCCTGCGGTAAACGCTCCAGAAGGCCCGGGACAGGAAACGTGTCAGAAGGGGGTCATCGCGGCCGGTTCTGCGGCCAAACACGACGTCGACCGTGTCCTTTTCCAGCATCGAAAAGAATTCGACAATGAGCTCGGGCGGCTCCTGCAGGTCGGCAGCCATCGCGGCCACATGTTTGCCGGACGCGTGTTCGAGCCCCGTCCGAATGGCCGTGAAGGAGCCAAAATTCCGGCTGTGAAAGATGATCTTGTACTTGTAGCTGGCGTCCTTCAAAGCCCTGACCAGCAGACCACCCGACTGATCGGGCGATCCATCGATGACGAAGACAAACTCGATGTCGCCCTCATACAGGGCGTCGAATTTGGCGACGGCCTGCAACAGGGAAGGGATGTTCGGCTCATTGCGGTAAATGGGAAAAACAAGAGAGCGCGCAGTCACATTGCCTCCCATGCGCTGAGGGCCCTGCACACTTGCTCGGCCTCATCATTCGTCATGTCCGGATAGCACGGAACGGAACAGAGACGACTGATGCTTGCCCTGGAGATCGCAAGATTTTCGGTCCCTTTCATGGGCAGGGCAGCCCAACCAACCTGATCGCAATCGAGCACGGGATAGTGGACATCGGTATCGACGCCGCGCTCCTTCATGAAGGTGCGGAATGCGTCCCGGTCGTCACACAGCAGGACCGCCAAGTGTGCGACGGCGCCGTTGCCGCCGTCGAGGAATTTAAGCCGGCGCCCGGTAACAGCCTTAAATCGGCCAAGGATGGCCCGGCGTTGTTCGTTGCGGCTGTTCAAGTCCGGAAGGAGTATATCCAAAATCGCGGCCTGGACCTCGTCCATGCGAGAGTTGCGCCCTCCCGGCAGGGCCACATGATATTTGGAACTCCAGCCATACTGATGAAGCTGACGAACGCGGTCCGCCAGCTTTGGGTTGGAGGTGAGGACTGCGCCGCCGTCACCCATCGCGCCGAGATTTTTGGTCGGATAGAAGCTGAAAGTGGCGATATCCCCAAGTGATCCAGCCGTTTGACCCCTGATGCGAGCACCATGTGCCTGGGCACAATCCTCGATGACCGGTATGTGCGACATGCCGGCATCGGCAAGTCCTGCTCGCATGGCGGGTACATCGACCACGCCGCCGTAAAGATGGGTAGCGACAATCGCAGCCGTGTCGGTACTCACCGCTTCCAGCACCGATTGGACGCTTGCAAGTTGGCTGGCTGGTTCGATGTCGACGTAGTGTGGAATGAGGTCGTTGTGCCAGCACGCGCAACTGGCATATCCCCCGGCGTTCGCCGCCACGATCACCTCGCGTCCATGCGCATCGTCAAGCCCGACGATAGAGCGTAAAGCGAGTTCAAGGGCGTCCGTTCCGTTCGCGACGAGGATGCAATCCGAGGCTCCTGCAAACGTCGCAAAGTTCGCTGCGAATCGCTTCCCTGCCGCGCCGTTGAGCCACCATCCGGACCGCAGCGTGCTTGCCACTTCGCGCGCGATTTCAACCTCATAGCGCTGGTACAGACGCTTGAGATCATTCATCGGAACGGCATTCGGCTTCGTCATCAACAACTCGACGGCGTGTCTTGTTCGTTCCGGCGTGTTCGCCGGCAAACATTCGGAAATTCAGATGATTCTGACATGACTCAGTTAAGAATACTTGCATCGCGGAAACAGCGGAAAGCCGGAATCACAAGGCACAACTGTTGAGATTCCGGCTCGGTCGCGACAGGCTGGCGTCATTTTGTGGGACGCTGTGAGCCCTAGGGGCTGGCCAAACCGCTTCCGCAGACCTGATCGGCACCGCCGTCAGCGACTCCACTCGGCCGCTCGCCGAGCTCGCTGAAGCCAATGATGGAAGCCAGATCGTCACATCGTGACATTTATTAGCTCCCCCTGTTGGGCATCTGACAGTTCTCTGAGTTATTGCGGCTTCAAGTCAAATCATTCGCGCAATCGAATATCGCCCAAAAAACCTCTAGCTCTCCCGCACTCTCCGCGCTAAGGCGATAACCGGGCGACGGGGTCGGGGATTTGCAATCTGAAGTGGCGGTGGACGATGTTCTGTCCAGGGCCGTTCTGATAGCATCCTCGCGCCTGGAGCCAGTACTGCCCAATGACCGCATACGTAGAAGCCGTATCGGAACTCCGACCGAGGATGCGGCGCGCCATCATCATGGTCCAGGACCTCGTCATGGTCCTGGTCGCGGTTGCGCTTAGCCTCATCCTGTCGCAGTCGCGGCTTTCCTTCGACGCGTTCTCTTCCGGCGGGCTGGCCTGCTGGGCGCTCATCGTGCTCATCGCCCATCTGCTGTTCCGATCCAGCGGCCTCTACAACACCGTGTGGCGCTTTGCCTCCACGCCCGACTTCTTCAACATCCTGAAGGGCTGCGGCAGCCTGACGGTGGTCCTCTATCTGGCCTCGCTTGCCTTCCGCTTCTTCTTCCAGCCGGTCGCCGGCCTCAACGAGCGCCAGTTCATCGTCTTCTTCCTGGTCTCCTTCACCATCATTTCGGCGCCCAGGCTCTATTATCGCTTCCTGCGCGACGGCGCGAGCTGGCGCATCCTGCGCCGCGCCGCCGGCGATGCCTCGACCAAGCAGGCGCTGTTCGTCGGCCGGCTGAGCGAGGCGGACCTGATCGTCCGCTTCACCCGCACGGCCATGCCTGCCGAATACGCCATCGCCGGCATCATGGCCACCGAGAGCGACGCGCCGCTCGGCACGCGGATCCAGGGCGTTCCTGTCGTGGCGCTACGGCCGCGCCTGGTCGAGGTGCTGGAGGAATATGTCAAGGGCACGGAAAACCTCGACCTCCTGATCTTCGGCCAGGGGGTCGAGCGCGAGATCGAGGACTATGCCGAGCTGGTGCGCATCGCCCGCCACAGCGGCATCGCCGTCGTCCAGTTTTCCGGCCTGTCGGAACTGGGGCAGGGCGGCAAGCTGGTTCTCGATGCCGTCGAAATGGCGACCATCATGCGCCGTTCGGCGGTCGCCACCGACATCACGCGCATCGGCGCCTTCGTCGGCGGCAAGCGCGTGATGGTCACCGGCGGCGCCGGCTCCATCGGCCGCGTGCTGGTCAAGCGCGCGCTGGAGCTCGGCGCCGAGGCGGTGCTGGTGGCCGACAATTCCGAGTTCGGCATCTTCCAGCTCGATCAGCAGACCGACGACGGCGAACGCGACCGGCTGACCAGCCGCATCGTCGACGTCACCGACCGGCCTCACATGACGCGCCTCGTCAGCGAGTTCAAACCCGCGATCATCTTTCACGCCGCGGCGCTGAAGCACGTGCCGCTGCTCGAGGAGAACTGGGAAGCGGCGATCGAGACGAATGTCTTCGGGACGCTCGCCTGCGCCGAGATCGCCGCCGAATGCGGGGTGCCGCAGTTCCTGCTGATTTCCAGCGACAAGGCCGTCGACCCGACTTCGGTGCTGGGCGTCACCAAGCGGGCGGCCGAACAGGTCGTCTCCTCGCTGCATGAAGCCCAGGCGGCCTCGCGGCCGCTGCGTGCCCGCGCGGCAAATGGCCACCATGCCGGCGCCCCCGATCTGCATCATTCGGGCACGAAATTCATCGCCGTGCGCTTCGGCAACGTCTTCGGCTCCAACGGCTCGGTGGCGACCATCTTCCAGGCGCAGATCGAGGCCGGCGGGCCGGTCACCATTACCGACCGGCGCATGACCCGCTATTTCATGACCGTGGCCGAGGCCGTCGACCTCGTCATCATGTCGGCCGCCGACGCCGAGCAGCGCCGGGGCGCAGATGACTACGCCATCTACATGCTCGACATGGGCAAGCCCGTGCCGATCCTCGAAGTCGCCGAAACCATGATCCGCATGGCCGGCAAAAGCCCCTATACCGACATTCCGATCCGCTTCACCGGCATCAGGCCCGGCGAGAAGCTGCACGAGACGCTGCATGCCGAGAACGAGGAGGTGGTCAAGCTCGACACCGCCAAGATCTTCGGCCTCAGGACCGGCGTCATCGAATGGCCGAAGATCGAGGCGGCCCTGCCGGCGTTGGTGGCCGCGATGCACGATCGCGACAAGGCCGCCGCGCTTGCCATCCTGGCAGGGCTCTACGGGGTGGAAGAAGCTGTTGGCGGCGCGCGTGAAGATGCGTCGCCGAAAACGGCCGGACAGGCCGGTTAACATGTCTCCCGAAAGTGGAAACCGGTTTCGGGATAAAGACATGCGTAAAATCAAAACTTTTAGACCTGTGCCGTACGCCAGCAATTGTCCATTGAAACCTGTTCAAGCACCCGTCGGGCAAGTGATTTCAGAGCCGTGACCAGAAGAGATCAGCACGTGGCCGTTCTCATGGGCACGAAGGATGGCGCGGCCTATATCGGCGAACAATTGCAATCCTTGGCTACGCAATCCTGGCCGCTCGTCGATCTCTGGGTCTCCGACGACGGCTCGTCGGACGCCACAACCGCAATCGTCGAAACGTGGCGATCCCGCTGGACCAAGGGGTCCCTCACCCTTTTGCAAGGCCCGCAAAGGGGCTTCGCCGCCAATTTCCGCTCGATGATCATCGATCCGTGCATCGATGCCGATTTCTATGCCTTTTGCGACCAGGACGATGTCTGGGAGCCGGACCGGCTGGAGAGCGCAATCCGCTGGATGGAGGGAGAGGACATCGAAACGCCGCTCCTGTTCTGCTCGCGCACGGCGACCATTTCGCAGACCGGCGTCCCGGCCGGCTATTCGCCGCTGTTTCGTCGCCCGCCGTCCTTCCGCAATGCGCTGGTGCAGAGCATCGCGGGCGGCAACACCATGCTCTTCAACCGCGCGGCGCGTCAGCTTCTAGCGAAAGCATCGGCGAGAACCGAATTCGTCAGCCATGACTGGTGGGCCTATCTCATCGTCACCGCCGCCGGCGGCAAGGTCCGCTACGAGCCGCGGCCGCTGGTGAGATACCGCCAGCACGCGGCAAATCTCGTCGGCGCCAACGTCTCGTGGGGGGCGAGGTTCTCAAGACTGGGACGTCTGTTCAAGGGCCAGTTCGCCACCTGGACGGACAGCAATCTGCGCGGCCTCGCCGTCAACCGCGACCTCATCGCGCGCGATGCGGCACTTTGCCTTCGCCTGTTCATCAGGGCGCGCAAAGGCAGTGTCTTCAAGCGCTTCGGCCTGCTCGGCAAAAGCGGCGTCTACCGGCAGACATTCATGGGGACGCTCGGGCTCTACGTCGCCTTCCTTTGGCGACGGATCTGAGCGATGACCGCGAAGCGCGCGCTCGACCTCGCGGTCGCCGTTCCGATGCTGGTGGCGGCGGCTCCCGTCCTGCTTGTCGCGATGCTGGCAATCAGCGCGACGTCGCCCGGCCCGGCCATCTTCTCGCAGATCCGCGTCGGCCGGGGAGGAGCCCTCTTTGCCTGCCGCAAATTGCGCACGATGTATCGCGCAACGCCTTCCTTGCCCACGCACGAAGCGCCGGCCGGTTCGGTCACCGCGGTCGGCAAGATGCTGCGGGCAACCAAGATCGACGAATTGCCGCAGCTCTGGAACGTGCTCAAGGGCGAGATGAGCCTTGTCGGCCCTCGTCCATGCCTGCCGACGCAGGCGGAACTGATCGAACGGCGCAGGGAACTGGGCGTGCTCACCGCACTTCCAGGCATCACAGGGCTCGCGCAGATCAAGGGGATCGACATGTCCGATCCAAAACTTTGCGCGGAAACCGACGCGGCCTACATCAAGGCCGCCTCGACCAGCCTGGACCTGAAGATATTGCTGGCTACGTTCTTTTGAGGCGCTTCCGCACGGAAAGCTACGGCGAAGGCGCCGAACCTGGCCGCTTTCCGGAATCGTTCTGACCGGCCTGCCGCGCCAGTTCCTCAAGCCGGCCGAGCGTGTCGGTTTCCGGCATCCAGCCTTCCGAGGCCAGCAGGGACGGGTCACAGATCTGCGTCGCCATGAAGGCTTGCCATGACGCCTGCCGGCCAAGCAGCGTGGCCAGCAGGCGCAGCGGCAAGGCCGGCATGGGGAAAAGCCGGGCCGGTCGGCCGTATCCGCGCCGGAACGCGGTGATGATTTCGGACATCGCAACCGGCGAAGCATCGCTGAGCACATAGATCGGGCGCGGCGGCGTGGGACGGGTCAGAAGATGCATCACGGCGCCGGCCACGGCGTCTTGCGAGACGAGCGAGCGAACCGCCGTCAGGGCGGCTGCTGGCAGCGGCAGGCCGTTGGCAGCGAGGCGCGTCAGCCCGCGCAGATTTCCCTTCATGCCTTCGCCATAGACCGGCGGCAGCCGCAGCGCAGTCGCCCCGGCGCGCCCTGCCGCTGCGAAAGCCTCCAGCGTTTTGATCTCGCCTTCGCGCTTGGAACGCCCATAGGCGACTTGCGGGGCAGGGGGCGTGGCCTCGTCGATGGTGCCGCTGAAACCGGCGCCCACCACGGCGCGGATCGAGGAAAGATAGATGAAGCGCCCGGCGGTGCGCATGGCCGCCGCCTGGGCGAGCCGTCCGGTCAGCATCGCATTGACGGCCTGGAAGTCGGCCTCGCCGGCGCGGCGGTCATTGTTGAGCGCCGCACAGTGGACGACATGCGTCACCTCGCGCATCAGCGCCAGGAAGGCTTCGTCCGGCGCATCGGCGCTGGGCAGCGCTACGGCATCGTCCGCGCCCGCCAGTTGCTGCGGCTGGCGGGAGGCGATCCGTATGCCGAATCCGGCCTCGCGCAACCGGCTGACGACCCGGCGTCCAATGAAGCCTGTCGCGCCGGTGACCAGGACCTTCATGGTTGCAGGCTGGCGTCCGGCGCCGCCGCAGGCGCGCTTTTCCCGGTTGGCGCTGCCGTCCGCCCGGATGCAAGGTAGGTCCCCGAGATCAGGAACACCATCAGCGTTGCATCGAGGATGTCGTGGCCGACCAGGATGCCGGCCATTCCGCCGGTGAGATAGGTGATGACCGCGACAAGGACCATCGTCGCGCCGAACCGCTCCACCGGATCGACGCTGCGGCGCAGCGTCCGTGCCGCGTTCCAGGCGGCGACGGCGAAAATCGACGCCAGCGCCAGCGCCCCCAGCAGACCGGCCTCGACCAGCGCGGTCAGGAAGCCATTGTGAAAATGGCTGAAACCCGCGCTTAGGCCGAACTGCTCGTGAAAACCCTGCTTCATCAGCGCCCGGCTTGCCGAGATGCCATGGCCGAAAATCGGCATCTCGCGAAACGCGGCAAAGCCGATTTCCCACATCGCCACGCGCAGGCCGAGCGCCGTCGAATGGTCACCATTGGCGTTCAGCGCATCCCAGTCGCTGACCAGGAAGTCGGTTCTATCCAGCACGGCACGGGAGCCGATGGCGGCGATCACAAGGGCGACCACGACGCCGATCGCCACGAAGCGTGCCAGGCTGGCGCCGGTGAACCGGCGGCGGTTGATGAGAAGCACGACGATGCTGGCGATCGGCACGGCCACCCAGATCATGCGCGATCCCGAATAGACAATCGCAATGGCTCCGGCGACCGCCGCCAGGACCAGCAGCTTCCAGCGTTTCTCGATGCCCGACAGCGCGCCGGCAAGGCATGTCATGACGGCAAGGCAGGTAACGGTCGCGAAGACGATCGGATTGCCGGCGCCGCCCTCCGCCCTCACGCCGAGTCGGTGATACTGGAACACGGCCATCGCCAGCGCGCCGAAGCAGGCTGCGGTGCTGGCCAGAGTGGCGATGCGTGCCAGTGTGCTCTTCTCGGTGATGCTCCAGGTCGAATAGGAGATGGGGAACAGCAGGAAGGTGATCAACGGCAGGAAAAACCGCAAATCGGCGGCCAGCGTGCCGTTGACGATCGAAGCCAGAACCATGGCCGCGCAATAGGCGTAGATCGCCACCGTGACGGCGAGCATCGGCCGGTCGATGTTGAAGCGCCGGCGTTTCGCGGCCAGAAGCATCGCGGACCACACACCACCGGCATTGAAGGCGATGCTGACCAGCGATCCAAGCACCGGCGGCGAGAAAAAGCAGACGATCGAGAAATAGATGTTGATCTGTGCGGGCGTGAGGTGGCGCCGGAGCGTTGTAAACGGGTTCAAATGCTTGCTTCGCAATTTTCCAGGTTGCGCCCGGATCCATGGAGCCAGCCAGAGGCCGCCTCGCCGATCTCCGTTTGCCGCGCCTTGCCCGTTCCCCGAGCCCGTATAGCGGCTGGCGCCGCTCCGCGATAGTGCGGTCGACGATGTTGCGGCAGAAATCCCCGATCAGGCCACGATCGGACGGCCTCGGAATTCCCCGGACGCCACGGGCTTTCTCCGCTTCCGCGTTTTCGATGGCTCCGGCAGGATTTTCCGCTTTGCCGGCCGCGCTTGGAAAATTCGTTCTCTAATCACCTCGCGCCGCGCGGGTCTTGCATTGTTATCGGCGGCGCCGATCTGTTAGAACGCCCGCACGAAACAGTTTGTCTGAAGTGAAATCTGCGCCCGGAGCGCATGGAATTGCGCCTGCGATGCAAGATTTCCGCTCCACGGCACGAAAGAACGCTCGACGCTCCATGAATATCGCGCTCACGCATCTGCAGCGGCTCGAGGCCGAATCCATCCACATCTTCCGGGAAGTCGCGGCATCTTTCTCCAAGCCGGTGATGCTCTATTCGGTCGGCAAGGATTCGTCCGTGCTGATGCATCTGGCGATGAAGGCCTTCTATCCGGCCAAGCCGCCTTTCCCGTTCCTGCATGTCGACACCACCTGGAAGTTCCGCGAGATGATCGCCTTTCGCGATCAGATGGCGCAGAAGCTTGGCTTCGACCTCCTGGTCCACGTCAATGAGGATGGTGTTCGCGAGGGCATCAACCCCTTCGATCATGGCTCCAACACCCACACCCATGTGATGAAGACGGTGGCGTTGCGCCAGGCGCTCGACAAATACGGCTTCGATGCCGCATTCGGCGGCGCTCGCCGCGACGAGGAGAAGTCGCGCGCCAAGGAGCGCATCTTTTCCTTCCGCAACGCCCAGCACGCCTGGGACCCGAAGAACCAGCGGCCGGAAATGTGGAAGATCTTCAACACCCGCATCGCGCCGGGCGAATCGATCCGCGTCTTCCCGCTGTCCAACTGGACCGAGCTCGACATCTGGCAGTACATTCTGCAGGAAAACATCCCGATCGTGCCACTCTATTTCGCCAAGGAGCGGCCGGTGGTCGAGCGCGACGGCATGCTGATCATGAAGGACGATGACCGCATGCATCTGCGCCCCGGCGAGGCGGTCGATAACCGGCTCGTGCGCTTCCGCACGCTGGGCTGCTATCCGCTGACCGGGGCGATCGAGTCCGACGCCGACACGCTGGAGGCCATTGTCGGCGAGATGCTGACCGCGCGCACCTCCGAGCGCCAGGGCCGCCTCATCGACCGCGACGAGGCCGGCTCGATGGAAAAGAAGAAGCGCGAGGGTTATTTCTGATAATGCGCCACATCATGGCAAAAAGCCTCGCCCCGACCGATTCGATCCGCGACTACATGGCCGCGCAGGAGAAGAAGTCGCTGCTGCGCTTTCTCACCTGCGGCTCGGTCGACGACGGCAAGTCGACGCTGATCGGGCGGCTGCTCTCCGACACCAAGCAGATCTTCGAGGACCAGCTTGCGGCGCTCGAGAAGGATTCGCGCAAGCACGGCACCACCGGCGACGACATCGATTTCGCGCTGCTGGTCGACGGGCTGGAGGCGGAGCGCGAGCAGGGCATCACCATCGATGTCGCCTATCGCTTCTTCGCCACGCCGAAGCGCAAGTTCATCGTCGCCGACACGCCCGGTCATGAGCAGTACACGCGCAATATGGCAACGGGCGCCTCGACCGCCGATCTCGCCATCGTGCTGATCGACGCGCGCCAGGGCGTGCTTCGCCAGACCAGGCGTCATTCGATCATCGCCTCGCTGCTCGGCATCCGGCACATCGTGCTTGCGGTCAACAAGATCGACCTCGTCGGCTTCGACGAGACCGTGTTCGACCGGATCGTCACCGACTATGGCGAGTTCGCGAAGGAGCTCGGCTTCGTCAGCATCGCGCCGATCCCGATGTCGGCGCGCTTTGGCGACAACGTCACCAGCCGCTCGGAGCGCACGCCCTGGTATTCCGGGCCATCGCTGATCGAGCATCTCGAAACCGTGTCGGTCGACGAGGCCGCCGTCGAACTGCCTTTCCGCTTCCCCGTCCAGTATGTGAACCGCCCGAACCTCGATTTCCGCGGCTTCGCCGGCACCATCGCCTCGGGTGTGGTCTCTGAAGGAGACGAGGTCGTCGTGGCCAAGTCTGGCAAGGCGTCCCGGGTCAAGCGCATCGTCGCGCAGGGCGGCGATCTCGAGCAGGCGGTCGCCGGCCAGGCGGTTACGCTCGTCCTCGAGGACGAAGTGGAGGTGTCGCGCGGCAACTTGCTGGTGTCGCCGGCCGCGCGGCCGCAGGTCGCCGATCAGTTCGCCGCCAACATCGTCTGGTTCGACGAGCAGGCGCTGCTGCCCGGCCGCTCCTACGTCCTGCGCACCGAGACCGATCAGGTCAGCGCCACCGTCACCGAGCTCAAATACCGGGTCAACGTCAACGATTTCGCGCATGAGGCGGCGAAGTCGCTCGACATCAACGAGGTCGGCGTCTGCAACCTCTCGACCCGCGCGCCGATCGCCTTCGATCCCTTCGCCGAGAACCGCACCACCGGCGCCTTCATCCTGATCGACCGCATCACCAACGCCACCGTCGGCGCCGGAATGATCCTGCATTCGCTGCGCCGCGCCGAAAACATCCATTGGCAGTCGCTCGATGTCGGCAAGCGCGGCCGCTCCGACCTGAAGAACCAGCGCCCGGCGGTGTTCTGGTTCACCGGCCTTTCCGGCTCCGGCAAGTCGACCATCGCCAATTTGTTCGAGAAGAAGCTGTTCGCGTCCGGCCGCCACACCTACATCCTCGACGGCGACAATGTCCGCCACGGCCTCAACCGCGATCTCGGCTTCACCGACGCCGACCGCGTGGAAAACATCCGTCGCGTCGCCGAGGTGGCCAAGCTGATGGCCGATGCAGGCCTGATCGTCATCGTCTCCTTCATCTCGCCCTTCAGCGCCGAGCGGCGCATGGCGCGCGAGCTGATGGCCGAAGGCGAGTTCGTCGAGGTCTTCGTCGATACGCCTTTCGAGGAATGCGCCCGCCGTGATCCGAAGGGTCTTTACGCGCGCGCCTTGAGCGGCGAGATCAAGAATTTCACCGGCGTGGATTCTCCTTATGAGGCGCCGCAGAATCCGGAAATTCACCTGAAGACTCTCGGCAGGAGCCCGCAGGAGATGGCGGAAGCCCTGGAACATTGGCTGACCGAACGCGACATTGCCGAGGAGCAGTACGACAATGGCGGCGGTATCTGACGACGAGGCGATGTTGGGCGTCTTCGAGCGCCTGGCGCTCGAAGCCGGGCGCGAGGTGATGCGCGTCTTCCACGAGGGCTGCGCCGTCGACAGCAAGGCCGACTCTTCGCCGGTGACGGAAGCCGATCGCGAAAGCGAGAAGATCATCCTCGCCGGCCTGCGCGCCGCCTATCCGGAAATCCCTTGCGTGGCCGAGGAGGAGGTTGCGGCAGGCATCGCAACGCCTGATCTTGACGGCGCGTTCTTCCTGATCGATCCGCTCGACGGCACCAAGGAATTCGTCAACCGCCGCACCGATTTCACCGTCAACATCGCGCTGGTCCGCCATGGCGTGCCGGAAGTCGGCGTCGTTTTCGCGCCGTGCACGGGGCGCTTTTTCTCCGGACGACCCGGCAAGGCCGAGGCGCTCGAGGTCGATCCCGACTATCGCGTGGCCGGCCGCCGGCCGATCACGGTGCGGGCAGGCGGCTCGCCGCTCGCCGTCGTCGCCAGCCGCTCGCACAACACGCCGGAGACCGATGCCTTCATCCGCAACCTTGGCGCCGCCGAGATCGTCTCGGTCGGCTCGTCGCTGAAATTCTGCCTGCTCGCCGCGGCGGAAGCCGACGTCTATCCGCGCTTCGGCCGCACCATGGAATGGGATACGGCGGCGGGCGACGCGGTGTTGCGCGCCGCCGGCGGCATGACGCGCACCCTGGACGGCGAGCCGCTCGTCTACGGCAAGCGCAACCAGGCGAGCGATAGCGATTTCGCCAACCCGCATTTCATTGCAACGGGGAAGAGCGCGGCTTAGGGCAGCGTTGCCAATTATCGATGCTGGCGGAACAGAGGGGCGCCCGGCGCCGACCTTTCAGGCTTTAAGCCGCCGCCACATGCGCCGAGTTCGACCCGATATAATTGCGGATCGTCTCGATGATGCGGTCCTGGTCGGCCTCGCTCAAATAGGCGTGCATCGGCAGGCAGAGGATCTGCTTGGGCAGCGCTTCCGAGACGGCAAGGCCGGTCGGCGTGCGCGGATAATCCTTGTAGGCCACCTGCTCGTGCAGCGGCTTCACATAATAGATCACCGACGGAATGCCCTTTTCGCCGAGATGGGCCTTGAGCCCGTCGCGTTTCGGCGTCTCGATCGCATACTGCGCCCAGGCCGAGCGACCATGGCCAAGATTGCGCGACGCCTTGACGATGTCGCCGAGGCCCCTGGCATAGCGGTCGGCGACGACCTGGCGCGCCACCATCTCATCCTCGAGGATGGCGAGCTTTTCGATCAGGATCGCCGCCTGCAGCGTGTCGAGGCGCGAATTGATGCCGACGCGGACATTGTCATATTGCGTCTCGCCCTTGCCGTGGAAGGCGAAGGAGCGGAGCTTGTCGGCCAGCGCGCCGTCATTGGTGAACATGGCGCCGCCGTCGCCATAGCAGCCAAGCGGCTTGGCAGGGTAAAAACTGGTCGAGCCGACATGGCCAAAAGCGCCGCACATTTTGACGTCGGCGGAACCGCCCATCGACTGCGCGGCATCCTCGATCACTAGAAGGTTCTCGCGCTTGGCGATCGCCATGATCGCCTCGTAGTCCGCGGAGAGCCCGAACAGGTCGACGGGGATGATCGCCCTCGGCTTCAGCCTTCCTTCCTTCTTGATCATCTCGATCGCCGCCTCGAGACTGGCGATGTCGATGTTGTAGGTGTCGCGGTCGACGTCGACGAAGACCGGCTCGGCCTTGGCCAGCGCGACGACTTCAGCCGTCGCGGCAAAGGTGAAGCTCGGCACGAACACCGCATCGCCCGGGCCGATGCCGGCGGCAAACAGCGGCAGAAGCAGCGCGTCGGTGCCGTTGGCGCAGGCGACCACATGCTTGACGCCGATATAGGCCGCCAGCTTGTCCTCGAATTCGGCGACCTGCGGGCCGAGGATATAGCGGCCGTCCTCGACGACTTTGTTGATAGCGACCTTCAGCCGGTCGCGGATACGTTCGCGCTGCGCGCTAAGATCGATGAACTGCATGTCGGCCTCAATGCCTGTAAAACCGGCCCGCTGGTAACAGACTTGAACCGGCTGAGAAAGCCGGCGGCGGGCGGCGCAAATTGCCTATGTGTCGCAGCGTGTTACCGACTTTGCCGGCGCAATGCCTGAAAAAGCCGGAAATCCGAGCTTTGAGAGGCGTTTTCCGGCCTCTCTTATCGCGTCGTTCCACCGATGGGAAACATAAAGTGATCGGCCGCGAAGGGCGGGCTCACGTCCGTCCCCATGCTGGATCAGGCGATCTCGTGCCGCCATGGCGGGTTGGCGCCGGCTCGCGAAACCGTTACAGCGGCGGCCTTGGCGCCTAGTTCCAGCGCCTTGCGGATGGCGTCCTCGGAGAGGCTGCCGATCGCCGCCTTGGTGAGCAGGCCCTGCTCATGCAGGGAGGCCAGGATGCCCGCATTGAACGTGTCGCCGGCGCCGACCGTATCGATGACCTTCACCTTCTGCGGCATGACGGTGACCTTGTGCGCCTTGCTGTAGCCGACGGCGCCTTCGCTGCCATGCGTGACGACGATCAGCTGCGGCCCACGCTCCAGCCAGTTGCGCACCACATCCTCATGCGAGCCGGCCTCGTCGAACCATTTCAGGTCCTCGTCCGACAATTTCACGATGTCGGCCATCGCCATCATCTCGCGGATGCGCCGAAGATGCTTGGCCTTGTCCGGAATGAAGTTCGGCCGGATGTTGGGGTCGAGCATCATGACGCGGCTTTGGTGCTCGCGTCGCATGAATTCTTCGTAGGCCGAGCCCGCCGGCTCAGAGATCAGGCTGATGGCGCCGAACAGCATAGCCTCGATCTCGGCCCCGAGCTTCGGCAGGTCCTCGATGGTCAGCATGCGCCCGGCGGTGTTCTCGTCATAGAAAGTGTAGGTCGCCTGGCCGTTGGTGAGCCGCACGAAGGCGAGCGTGGTCGGACGAGGGGAGGTGTGCGCATAGGTGGAACTCACCTTGCTGGCGCCGAGCGCGTCGCGGAATTGGCCGCCGAACAGGTCGGAGGAGAGGCCGGAAAAGAAGCCTGCCGGGGCGCCGAGCCGGCCGAGCGCGATCGCCGAGTTGAACACCGCGCCGCCGACATAGGGCGCGAACGCCGCTTCGCCTTCCGTCGTGGTGCGCGGCAGCATGTCGATCAGGGCTTCGCCACAGCAAAGGATCATGTCGTCTTGGTCTCCGGCGGATGGATCACGCCCTTGCGGATGATAATGTTGGCAAAGAGCCTGGGTTCGCTGGTCGCCACGATCGCGTGCGCGGCCTTGACGCGTGCATAGAAGTCGGGCCCGGCCAGCGCAACCAGCTTGTGGCCCGGCGCGCGCATGGCGCAGACCGCTTCCATCTCGCGATGCACGGGGTCGGCGAGCGCCGGGTCGCCCTGCACCGAGGCCCGGAACAAAGCCTCCGGCACCGCCTCGTCCACCGGCAGCACGCTGAGCACGGCGTCGAGGACGGCTATGACGTGGTGGCCGTCCGCGCGGATCAGCCGCCGCGCCTGTTCCTCGGCCGGATAATTGCCGTCGACGATCGCGATCTCGTCGCCATGGCCCATTGCCCTGAGCGTCGCCAGGAACTGGGGCCCGAGCAGCGGCGGGATGCCGATCAGCATGTCAGGCGCCCCCGGACGTATTCGGCCCGATCAGGAAGCGCTCGGAGAGCGGCAGGCTGGCGCCGCCCATGGCGCGAGCGTGGATGCCGACCGTTCCCTCGCGCACGACAGGCAGCTTCAGTCCTTCGGCATCGATGCGGGCGATCGCTTCCGTCACGGCATCGACCAGCCGGCGCCGCACGTCGAGCGGCATCCAGCCATCGATGACCGCCGCTTCGAAATCGATGACCGACGAGGCAGCGACAATGGCATAGGCGAGCGCCCGCGAGGCGCTGGCGATCCACTCGTCGAGATCGGCGCCGATCTCGCCCCATTCCTGCGGCGAGGTCCAAAGATAGGAGCCGTCGATGCCCTTGGCGGAGAGCGCCCTTTCCAGCATCGCGATCGAGGCGACGTCGATGAGCTGCGTCGGCTTGCCGTCCGGCCCCGGCACCGGCATCGAGCCCAGCGCGCCGGCGTTGCCTTTCGGCCCGCTGTAGAGGCGGCCGTTGAGCACGATGCCGCCGCCGGCGAAGGCGCCGATATAGAAATAGACGAAATCGCGCGCCGCGCCGGCGCGCCCGAAGACGAGCTCCGCGCCACAGGCCGACGTCGCGTCGTTCTGCAGGTAGACGGGAAACTCGCACTGCCCCTGGATGTCGGCGCGGATGTCGCGATGGCGCCATTCGTCCATGATCTCGCGCGGCGCGCCGGCCGTGTCGACCCAGTTCCATAGCTCGAACGGCATGGCGATGCCGAGCCCGGCGATGCGCTTGTCCTGAGCCGGCGTAAGCGCGCCGCGCATCGTCTTGATGCCGGCGGTGACGAACTCGACGGTCTCGCGCGGTGCGGGATAGCGGTAGGAATGCTGCAGCATCGCGCGCACATTGCCGAGGAAGTCTATCAGCACGAGCTCGGCGCTGCGGCGGCCGATCTTGAGGCCGATGAAAAAGGCGCCTTCCGGATTGAGCGCCATCGGGATCGAAGGTTGGCCGATCTTGCCGCGCAGCGGCGCCTGGCGCACGAGCAGCTTGTCTTCCTCGAGCTCGCGCATGATCACCGACACTGTCTGGGCAGACAGCCCGGTCATGCGCGCAATGTCGGATTTGGCCAGGCTGCCATGCTGGCGCACCAGGGACAGCACGAGCCGCTCATTGTGGTCGCGCATGCCGCTCTGGTTGGTGCCGCGATGCAGCCGGCTTTCCAAAGCCTCGGGCGAACCGTGCCTCGCAATGCCGGTCTCCACCCTGTTCCTCCCGTCTGTTTCCCCTCGATGCTTTTCGTTCAGAATGAGTGAACAGCGCAAGAGTGTCAATAATAAATAAGAGTGATTTAATTATTGACAGCCGTTACGGACTGGTGTCTCTTTGACATCGCGCCCACACTGGGAGAACTTCGGTGGGCGCTCCGCAGGCGCCGGTTGGCCGGCGCCGGAGTGGTTCACTGGGAGGAAATCATGCGTAAATGGACTATCCTGAAGGCGGCCGTTGCCGGCCTTGCCTTTTACGGCGCGATGGCCACGGCCTCGTATGCCGCCGACATCGTCGGCCTGATCACCAAGACCGAGGGCAACCCGTTCTTCGTCAAGATGCGCGAAGGCGCGCAGGCCAAAGCCAAGGAGCTCGGCCTCACGCTGCAGACCTTTGCCGGTAAGTTCGACGGCGACAATGACAGCCAGGTCGCGGCCATCGAGAATCTGATCTCGGCCGGCGCCAAGGGCTTCGCCATCGTGCCGAGCGATTCCAGCGCCATCGTGCCGACCATCAAGAAGGCGCGCGATGCGGGCCTGCTGGTCATCGTGCTCGACACGCCGCTCGATCCGATCGACGCGGCGGACGCCACTTTCGCAACCGACAATTTCAAGGCCGGTGAGCTGATCGGCGAGTGGGCCAAGGGCACGCTGGGCGACAAGGCCTCCAGCGCCAAGATCGCCTTCCTCGATCTCGCCACCAACCAGCCGACCGTCGACTATCTGCGCGATCAGGGCTTCATGAAGGGCTTCGGCATCGACATCAAGGATCCGAAGAAATACGGCGACGAGGACGACGCGCGCATCTGCGGCCATGAGATGACCGGCGGCGCCGAGGATGGCGGCCGCACCGCCATGGAAACGCTGCTGCAGAAGTGCCCGGACGTGAGCGTGATGTACACGATCAACGAGCCGGCGGCGGCCGGTGGTTACCAGGCGCTCAAGGCGGCCGGCAAGGATGACGGCTCGGTCCTTGTGGTTTCGATCGACGGCGGTTGCCCGGGCGTCAAGAACGTCGCGGCCGGCGTCATCGGCGCGACCTCGCAGCAATATCCGCTGAAGATGGCCGCCATGGCCATGGAAGCGATCGAGAAGTTCGCCAAGACCGGCGAAAAGCCGAAGCCGACCCCCGGTAAGGAGTTCTTCGACACCGGCGCCACGCTGATCACCGACAAGCCCGTCAACGGCGTCGAGTCGATCGACAGCAAGAAGGGCGCGGAACTTTGCTGGGGCTGATGCCCTTCCTAATACCCGCAATAACGGACTAAACTCACTGAAAGGGCGGCTCCGGCCGCCCTTTCCCGAAGCACGGGATCCTGGGAGGGGATAAAGATGAGCGACGACACAACCGGCTCGGTCTCGGCCGAGCGCGGCCTTCAGGGCCACGACCAGTCCGTGGCGAGTTTTGATGAGGACCGGGGTTCATTAGTCAAAACCCTGCAGCGCTTCCTGCACGAATATCCCACGGCCATCCCGTTCATTGTCCTGGTCATCGGCGTTTTGATCTTCTCGGTCGCGGCGGGCGGGCGCTTTTTCGCGCCGTTCAATCTTTCGCTGGTGCTGCAACAAGTCACCATCATCGCCTTTCTGGGCATCGCCCAGACGCTGGTCATCCTGACCGCCGGCATCGATCTTTCGGTCGGCGCCATGATGGTGCTGTCGTCCATCGTCATGGGCAGGCTGACCGTCACCTATGGCGTGCCGGTCGAATTGAGTTTCGTGCTGGGCCTGCTCACCGGTCTTGTCTGCGGCCTGATCAACGGCGTGCTGGTGGCGGTGATCAAGCTGCCGCCCTTCATCGTCACGCTCGGCACCTGGAGCGTCTACGGCGCGATGGTCATCTACGTCTCGCATTCCGAGACCGTGCGCGCCCAGGACATCGAGGCGGCGGGACCGCTGCTGCAGTGGCTGGGCCACACGATCAGGTTGGGTGGCGGCGCGGTGCTGACCTACGGCGCCATCGCCATGATCCTGACGGCTCTGATCATCTGGTATGTGTTGAACCGCACCGCCTTCGGCCGCCATGTCTACGCCACCGGTGACGACGACGAAGCCGCACGCCTCGCCGGCATCAACACCCGCGGCGTGTTCATTGCCGTCTACACGCTGGCCGGCTTCATCTGCGCCGTCGCCGCCTGGGCGCTTATCGGCCGCATCGGCGCCGCAAGCCCGCTCGGCAACCAGACCGCCAATCTCGATGCCATCACCGCCGTGGTGATCGGCGGCACCTCGCTGTTCGGCGGGCGCGGCTCGATCGTCGGGACATTGTTCGGCGCGCTGATCGTCGGCGTCTTCCGCAATGGCCTGGCGCTCGCCGGCGTCGACTCGCTCTGGCAGGAGTTCACCGTCGGCATCCTCATCATTCTCGCCGTCACCATCGATCAGTGGATCAGGAAGATTTCGGCATGAGCACCCAGTCGATTCATCAGGTCCCCATTCTTCAGGCCAAAGGCCTCAACAAGCGCTACGGCAGGGTGGTCGCTCTCGACAATGCCGATTTCGACCTGATGCCGGGCGAGATCCTTGCCGTCATCGGCGACAACGGCGCCGGCAAGTCGACGCTGGTGAAGGCGCTGTGCGGCGCGGTCATCCCGGACTCCGGCGCGATCGAGCTCAACGGCCAGCCGGTGCATTTCCGCTCGCCGATCGAGGCGCGCATGGCCGGCATCGAGACCGTCTACCAGAACCTGGCCTTGTCGCCGGCGCTGTCGATCGCCGACAACATGTTCCTCGGCCGCGAGCTGCGTAAGCCGGGTTTTGCCGGGCAATGGCTGAGGAGGCTCGACCGCTCGGCCATGGCGCGCATCGCCCGCGAGAAACTGTCCGAGCTTGGGCTGATGACCATCCAGAACATCAACCAGTCGGTCGAAACGCTCTCGGGCGGCCAGCGCCAGGGTGTCGCTGTCGCCCGCGCCGCGGCCTTCGGCAGCCGCGTCGTCATCATGGACGAGCCGACCGCGGCGCTCGGCGTCAAGGAAAGCCGCCGCGTGCTGGAGCTGATGCTCGACGTCAAGAAGCGCGGCCTGCCGATCGTGCTCATCTCGCACAACATGCCGCATGTCTTCGAGGTGGCCGACCGCATCCACATCCATCGCCTGGGCCGTCGCCTCGCCGTCATCGATCCGAAGCAATATACAATGTCCGACGCTGTCGCTTTCATGACCGGCGCCAAGGCTCCGCCAGAAGTTTTGGAGACGGCCTGATTGGGCCGTCTTGTTCCGGCACACGACCATTGGCCAGCCGTCTAAATCGATTGAGTATATGTTGCAATGCACTAGGATGGGCTGGGAGGAACGATACAAGCCGTTATGATCACGCCAGTTGAACGAGAGGCGAAATGACATCCGCATGACGATCGAAGCCCCTGTTCTCGACAATCCCGATCCCAAGACCCTCGCTGAGGAGGTCTTGATGTCGCTCAAGTACCGGGTCGGCAAGGACACAACCGTCGCCACGCCCTATGACTGGTTGACGGCTTCGATCAAGGTCGTCCGCGACCGCATCGTCGACCACTGGATGCAGGCAACCAAGGAAGCCTATGACCAGCAGGAAAAACGCGTCTATTACCTTTCGCTGGAATTCCTGATCGGGCGCCTGATGCGTGACGCCTTCTCCAATCTCGGCCTGATGGAGAACATGCGCGAGGCGCTGTCCTCCCTCGGCGTCGACCTCGACCTCATCGCGGGGCTCGAACCGGACGCCGCGCTCGGCAATGGCGGCCTCGGCCGTCTCGCCGCCTGCTTCATGGAAAGCATGGCGACCGTCGATATCCCCGCCCATGGCTACGGAATCCGCTACGCCAACGGCATGTTCCGCCAGGAAATCCACGGCGGCTGGCAGGTCGAGCTGCCGGAGACCTGGCTCGATCACGGCAATCCCTGGGAGTTCGAACGGCGCGAGCGCTCCTTCGAGGTCGGCTTCGGCGGCTCGGTGGAATCGATCACCTCCAAGGACGGCCGGCTCGAACGCCACGTCTGGAAGCCGACCGAGCATGTGCTGGCCGTCGCCTACGACACGCCCGTCGCCGGCTGGCACGCCAGGCGCGTCAACACGCTGAGACTTTGGTCCGGCATGCCGATCGATCCGATCCTGCTCGACAAGTTCAACGCCGGCGACCACATCGGCGCGCTGGCCGAAAGCAACAAGGCCGACGCGCTGTCGCGCGTGCTCTATCCGGCAGATTCCCACATGGCAGGGCAGGAGTTGAGACTGCGGCAGGAGTATTTCTTCTCCACCGCCTCGCTGCAGGACATCGTGCAGCGTCATCTCAGCCAGTATGGCGACCTGAAATCGTTGCCCGACAAGGCGGCGATCCACTTGAACGACACCCATCCCGCGGTCGCCGTGGCGGAGCTGATGCGGCTCCTGATGGACGTCCACGGCATGGACTTCGACCAGGCCTGGGACATCACCAAGCGCACCTTCGGCTACACCAACCACACGCTGTTGCCCGAGGCGTTGGAAAGCTGGCCCGTGCCGCTGTTCGAACGTCTGCTGCCGCGCCACATGCAGATCGTCTATGCCATCAATGCGCAGGTGCTGCTCGAGGCCCGCGCCACCAACCAGTTCTCGGGCGATCAGATCGCCCGCATCTCGCTGATCCAGGAAAATGGCGACCGCCGCGTGCGCATGGGCAATCTGGCCTTCGTCGGCTCGCATTCGATCAACGGCGTCTCGGCCCTGCACACCGAGCTGATGAAGGAGACGGTGTTCGCCGATCTCCACAAGCTCTATCCCGACCGCATCAACAACAAGACCAACGGCATCACGCCCAGGCGCTGGCTGATCCAGTGCAATCCGGGCCTGACCTCGCTTGCCCGCGAGGCGATCGGCGACCGCTTCATGGACGACATCGAGGCGATCAAGGATCTCGATCCGCTCGCCGACGACGCGGCGTTCCGTGAGAAATTCGCCGCCGTGAAGCGGCAGAACAAGGTGAAGCTCGCCAACCTGATCGCCGATCGGCTCGGCGTTCGGCTCGACCCGTCGGCGTTGTTCGACATCCAGGTCAAGCGCATCCACGAATACAAGCGCCAGCTCCTCAACATCATCGAGGCGATCGCGCTCTACGACCAGATACGCTCGCATCCCGAGCGGGACTGGATGCCGCGCGTCAAGATCTTCGGCGGCAAGGCGGCGCCGAGCTACCATAACGCCAAGCTGATCATCAAACTGGCCAACGACGTCGCGAAAGTCATCAACGGCGATCCGTCGGTGCGCGGCCTGCTCAAGGTGGTGTTCGTGCCGAACTACAATGTCAGCCTGGCCGAAGTGCTGATGCCCGCCGCCGACCTCTCCGAGCAGATCTCGACCGCCGGCATGGAAGCATCCGGCACGGGCAACATGAAGTTCGGCATGAACGGCGCGCTCACCATCGGCACGCTCGACGGCGCCAATGTCGAGATGAAGGAACATGTCGGCGACGACAACATCTTCATCTTCGGCCTCACCACCGCCGAGGTCGCCGATCGGCGCAACAATGGCTACAACCCGCGCGGCATCATCGAGGCGTCCCCTGAATTGTCGCAGGCCGTCGCGGCGATCTCGTCCGGCGTCTTCTCGCCCGATGACCCCAATCGCTACCGCGACCTCATGAACGGGCTCTACAGCAGCGACTGGTTCATGGTGGCGGCCGACTTCGATTCCTACGCCGCCTGCCAGCGCGACGTGGACCGCGTCTGGCGCGACAGCCCCGATTGGAACGCGCGCGCCATCCGAAACGTTGCCCGCATGGGCTGGTTCTCGTCCGATCGCACGATCCGCCAATATGCGAAAGAAATCTGGAACGTACCCGTCTGATATGATTGCATGAGATCACGAACAATGTGGTGTCGTGCATGTCGCCCAAAAGTGCGTTGCGGTTTTGGGGCAACGACATGCACAAAACAAAATAGCTCCCGGGGAGGGAACACCGCCTGATGAGGAAGCCGCGCGCGACCGCTGCGACAAGCGGGCCGGACGGACTGGCGCCAGCCGGCGATGTCGCGGCGATTGTCGCCGGAACGCATGGCGATCCTTTCTCGGTCCTGGGCGTGCAGGAAGTCGGCAAAGGCTTCGTCGCCCGCTGCTTCGTGCCCAACGCCGAATTCGTCACCGCCTATACGCTGACCGGCAAGGAGGTCGGCGAGCTCTCCCGCCGCGACGACGCCGGCTTCTTCGAGGGCAAGGTCTCGATCCGCAAGCGCCAGCCGCTGCGCTATCACGCCAGCAACGCCGGCGGCGACTGGTGGCTGACCGATCCCTATTCCTTCGGTCCGGTGCTCGGTCCGATGGACGACTATTACATGGCCGAAGGCTCGCATCTCAGGCTGTTCGACAAGCTCGGCGCCCACATCGTCGAACACGAGGGCGCCACCGGCGTGCATTTCGCCGTCTGGGCGCCCAATGCCAGGCGCGTCTCCGTGGTCGGCGCCTTCAACGACTGGGATGGCCGCCGCCACACCATGCGCGACCGCAAGGACACCGGCATCTGGGAGTTGTTCATTCCCGATCTCGGCGCGGGCCAGCCCTACAAGTTCGAGATCATCGCGCCCGACGGCGTGCGCCTGCCGCTCAAGGCCGATCCGTTCGCCTTCGAGTCGGAGCTGCGCCCGGCGACCGCCTCGGTGACGGCGCCGCCGATCGCGCATCAGTGGGGCGACGAGGCGCATCGCGGCTACTGGCGCAAGGCCGATCCCAGGCGCGAGGCGATCTCGATCTACGAGGTCCATGCCGGTTCCTGGCAGCGCCGCGACGACGGCACGTTCCTGTCCTGGGACGAGCTGGCCGCGCGGCTCATCCCATACGTGGTCGACACCGGCTTCACCCATATCGAGTTCCTGCCGATCTCGGAGCACCCTTACGACCCGTCCTGGGGCTACCAGACCACCGGCCTTTACGCGCCGTCGGCTCGCTTCGGCGACCCCGACGGCTTCGCCCGCTTCGTCGACGGCGCGCACCGCGCCGGCATCGGCGTCATCCTCGACTGGGTGCCGGCGCATTTCCCTGTCGACGAGCACGGGCTGGTGAAGTTCGACGGCACCGCGCTCTACGAGCATGCCGATCCGCGCCAAGGTTTCCATCCCGACTGGAACACGGCCATCTACAATTTCGGCCGCCGCGAGGTGGTGTCGTTCCTCGTCAACAACGCGCTGTTCTGGGCCGAGAAGTACCATGTCGACGGCCTGCGCGTCGACGCGGTCGCCTCGATGCTCTACCTCGATTATTCGCGCAAGGCCGGCGAGTGGATCCCCAACGAGAAGGGCGGGCGCGAGAACCTGCAGGCCGTCTCGTTCCTGCAGAAGATGAACAAGGAGCTTTACGGCCACCACCCCGGCGTGATGACGATCGCCGAGGAATCGACCTCATGGCCGAAAGTGTCGCGTCCCGTGCATGAAGGCGGCCTGGGCTTCGGCTTCAAATGGAACATGGGCTTCATGCACGACACGCTGGAGTATCTCTCCAAGGAGCCGATCTTCCGCAAGCACCATCACAACGACATCACCTTCGGCCTGGTCTACGCTTTCTCGGAAAACTTCGTCCTGCCGCTGTCGCATGACGAGGTCGTGCACGGCAAAGGCACGCTGCTCAACAAGATGGCCGGCGACGACTGGCAGAAGTTCGCCACGCTGCGCGCCTACTACGCCTTCATGTGGGGCTATCCCGGCAAGAAGCTCCTGTTCATGGGCCAGGAATTCGCCCAGCGCCGCGAGTGGAGCGAGGAACGCGCGCTCGACTGGGACCTGCTCGAATTCGCGCCGCATCGCGGCGTCTGGCAGGCGGTGCGGGATTTGAACTACCTCTACCGTTCGCGCCCGGCGCTGCATGCGCGCGATTGCGAGCCGGAGGGCTTCTCCTGGCTGATCGTCGACGACCGCGACAATTCGGTCTTCGCCTGGCTGCGCAGCGCGCCGGATGGCAATTCGATCGCCGTCATCTCCAATTTCACGCCGGTGCCGCGCGAGAACTATCGCGTGCCGCTGCCGAAGGCGGGAAAATGGCGCGAAATCATCAATACCGACGCCGAGGTCTATGGCGGCTCCGGCATGGGCAATCGCGGCGTGGTCGAGGCGAGCGGGGAAGGGGGAGGCATATCGGCGACGATGCTCTTGCCGCCGCTGTCGACGATCATGCTGGAATTCGTCGCGGATTGAAGCAGATGATGTCTCATCCTGCTCTTGCAACGGTCCGGGCAGCTTGTTTGGGAGGGTAACAAAATGGCAGAGATCAAAAGAACCCAGCCGCTGGCGCGCGATGCCATGGCCTATGTGCTGGCCGGCGGCCGCGGCAGCCGCCTCAGGGAGCTGACCGACCGGCGCGCCAAGCCCGCCGTCTATTTCGGCGGCAAGACGCGCATCATCGATTTCGCCCTCTCAAATGCGCTCAACTCCGGCATCCGCCGCCTCGGCGTCGCCACCCAGTACAAGGCGCATTCGCTGATCCGCCACCTGCAGCGCGGCTGGAACTTCCTGCGGCCCGAGCGAAACGAAAGCTTCGACATCCTGCCGGCATCGCAGCGCGTGTCCGAAACGCAGTGGTATGAAGGCACGGCCGACGCCGTCTACCAGAACATCGACATCATCGAGGCCTACGGACCCGAATACATGGTGATCCTCGCCGGCGACCACATCTACAAGATGGATTACGAGCTGATGCTGCGCCAGCATGTCGACGCCGGCGCCGACGTCACCGTCGGCTGCCTCGAAGTGCCGCGCATGGAGGCGACCGGCTTCGGCGTCATGCATGTCGACAAGAAGGACAACATCATCGCTTTCGTCGAAAAGCCGGCCGATCCGCCGGGCATTCCGGACAAGCCGGAATTCGCCCTGGCCTCGATGGGCATCTATGTCTTCAAGACCAAGTTCCTGATGGAACAGCTCCGCCGCGACGCGGCCGAGCCCGGCTCCAGCCGCGACTTTGGCAAGGACATCATCCCTTACATCGTCCAGCATGGTAAGGCGATCGCCCACCGTTTCGCCAAATCCTGCGTGCGTTCCTCGCACGAGTCCGAGCCCTACTGGCGCGACGTCGGCACGGTGGACGCCTATTGGGAGGCCAATATCGACCTCACCGACGTCACGCCCGAGCTCGACCTCTACGATCGCGACTGGCCGATCTGGACCTATGCCGAATTGAAGCCGCCGGCAAAGTTTGTGCATGACGAGGACGGGCGCCGCGGCGAGGCGATCTCCTCGCTGGTGTCGGGCGACTGCATCGTCTCCGGCGCATCGCTGCGCCGCAGCCTTATCTTCACCGGCGCCCGCATCAATTCCTATTCCAAGCTCGAGGAAGTGGTGATGCTGCCCGACGTTACTGTTGGGCGTAAGGCGCGCCTCAAGCGCGTCGTCATCGACCATGGCGTGCAGATCCCCGAGGGGCTGGTGGTCGGCGAGGATCCGGCGCTGGACGCCAAGCGTTTTCGCGTGTCGGAGAAGGGCATCTGCCTGATCACCCAGGACATGATCAACAAGTTGTCGACCCCGTAGGGTCGATCAACAAGCTGTCAACCTGATAAGGTTGATCAGCTGTCGACCTGATAGGGTCGATCAGCAAGCTGTCGGGTCGATCAGCAAGCTGATGACTTGATCAACAGATTGTCACTTTGACCTGTCACGTTGAGATCGGAATGTGGAGCGCATGCAGGTTCTGTCGGTTACGCCCGAAATCTTTCCGCTGGTCAAAACCGGCGGGCTTGCCGACGTGACCGGCGCCCTGCCGATCGCGCTGGTCGGGAAGGGCGTGGCGATGCGCACGCTGGTCCCCGGCTATCCTGTCGTGATGGCGGCCTTCGCCAAGAAGAAGGCCGTTTACCAGTACCCGCTGCTGCAAGGCGGCAAGGCTTCGGTCCATGCCGTCAAGATCGGCGAGCTCGATCTCTTCGTGCTCGACGCGCCGCATCTCTTCGATCGCCAGGGCGGCCCCTACGGCACCGCCTCCGGCGCCGACTGGCCGGACAATTGGCGCCGCTTCGCGGCCTTGAGCCAGGTCGGCGGCGACATTGCCGGCGGCGCGATCTCCGGCTACCAGCCGGACATCGTTCATGCCCACGACTGGCAGTCGGCGATGACGCTTGCCTATATGCGATACGGCAAGGCGGTCGGCGTGCCGTCGCTGATCACCGTGCACAATCTTGCTTTCCAGGGCCAGTTCGGCGCCGGCATCTTCGGCGAGCTCGGCCTGCCGGCCGTGGCTATGCAACTCGACGGCGTCGAATATTATGGCGGCGTCGGATTTCTCAAGGCCGGCCTGCAAGCCGCCTGGGCGATCACCACGGTAAGCCCGACCTATGCGCAGGAAATCCGCTCGCCGGAATTCGGCATGGGTCTCGACGGGCTGATCAACATGCGCTCCACCGATCTCTACGGCATCGTCAACGGCATCGACGTCGACATCTGGAATCCCGAGACCGACAAGCATCTGGTGGCCAATTATTCGGCCGAGACGCTTGCTGCGCGGGCCAAGAACCGCAAGGCGGTCGAAGAGCGCTTCAACCTAGAGGCGGACGGCAGCCCGATCGTCTGCGTCGTCAGCCGGCTGACCTGGCAGAAGGGCATGGACATCCTGGCCGCGGTCGTCGACGGCATCGTCGCCGCCGGCGCGCGCCTCGCCATTCTGGGCTCTGGTGACGCCGGTCTCGAAGGCACGCTGCTTGCTGCCGCCGCCCGTCATCGCGGCCGCGTCGGCGTCGTCGTCGGTTACGATGAAGGCCTTTCGCACGTCATGCAGGGCGGCTGCGATGCCATCATCATTCCGTCCCGCTTCGAGCCCTGCGGCCTGACCCAGCTCTATGGCCTGCGCTATGGCTGTGTGCCGGTCGTCGCCCGTACCGGTGGTTTGGCCGACACCATCATCGACGCCAATGAAGCCGCCTTGTCGGCAGGCGTCGCCACCGGCTTCCAGTTCGCGCCCAACAATGGCGGCGCGATGGTGCATGCCATCCAGCGGCTGGTCGAGCAACATGCGCGGCCGGCGACCTGGGCCTCGATCCAGCGCCAGGGCATGAAGGCCGATGTCTCCTGGGACAAGAGCGCCGAAAAATACGTCGAACTCTATCGCTTGCTGCTTTCGAAAAGGGCTGCCTGAGGCATGATCAGAACCGTCCCCACCAAACCCTATACCGACCAGAAGCCCGGCACCTCCGGCTTGCGCAAGAAGGTGCCGGTGTTCCAGCAGGAGCACTATGCCGAGAACTTCATCCAGGCGATCTTCGATGCGCTGGACGGTTTTCAAGGAAAGACGCTGGTGATCGGCGGCGACGGCCGCTTCTACAACCGCGAGGTCATCCAGAAGGCCATCGCCATCGCGGCCGGCAACGGCTTCGGCAAGGTGATGGTCGGCCAGGGCGGGATTCTCTCGACCCCCGCCGCCTCCAACATCATCCGCAAATACAAGACCTTCGGCGGCATCATCCTGTCGGCCAGCCACAATCCCGGTGGCCCGCACGAGGATTTCGGCATCAAGTACAATGCCGGCAATGGCGGCCCGGCGCCCGAAAAGATCACCGACGCGATCTTCGCCAAGTCGAAGGAGATCAAGAGCTTCAAGATCGCCGATATAGGCGCCATCGACATCGACACCATCGGCACCGTCAAGGCGGGCGACATGACGGTCGAGATATTCGATCCGGTCAAGGACTATGCCGAATTGATGGAAAGCCTGTTCGACTTCGATGCGCTGAAGAAGCTCTTCAAGTCGGGCTTCCGCATGCGTTTCGACGCCATGCACGCGGTGACCGGCCCCTATGCCAAGGAGATCCTCGAACATCGCCTCGGCGCGCCCGAAGGCACCTGCCGCAACTTCAAGCCGCTTCCCGACTTCGGCGGCCATCACCCGGATCCGAACCTGGTGCATGCAAAACACCTCTATGACGAGATGATGGGGCCGGACGCGCCGGACTTCGGCGCGGCCTCCGACGGCGACGGCGACCGCAACCTGATCATCGGCAGGGGCATCTTCGTCACGCCGTCGGACTCGGTGGCGATGCTTGCCGCCAATGCCCAACTGGCGCCGGGCTACAAGGACGGCCTGAAAGGCATCGCCCGCTCCATGCCGACCAGCGGCGCGGCCGACCGCGTCGCCGAGAAGCTCGGCATCGGCATCTACGAGACGCCGACCGGCTGGAAGTTCTTCGGCAACCTGCTCGACGCCGGCATGGCGACCATCTGCGGCGAGGAAAGCGCCGGCACCGGCTCCAACCACGTGCGCGAGAAGGACGGGTTGTGGGCCGTGCTCTTGTGGCTCAACATCCTCGCCGCGCGCGGCGAGAGCTGCAAGCAGATCGTCACCGAGCATTGGGCGACGTACGGCCGCAATTACTATTCGCGCCACGATTACGAGGAGGTCGAGAGCGACCGCGCCAACGCGCTGGTCGACGAACTGCGCGCCAAGCTTGGTTCGCTCCCCGGCACCGGCGTGCGCGGCCTCAAGATCGCCAAGGCCGACGATTTTGCCTATCACGATCCGGTCGACGGCTCCGTGAGCGAGCATCAGGGCATACGAATCCTGTTCGAGGGCGGCTCGCGCGTTGTCCTGCGCCTCTCCGGCACCGGCACGTCAGGGGCGACGCTGCGCGTCTATATCGAGCGCTACGAGCCGGACAAGGCCAGGCACGATCTCGACACGCAGGAGGCGCTCGCCGATCTCATCGCCGCCGCCGACGACATCGCCAGCATTAAGAGCCACACCGGCCGCAACAAGCCGAGCGTGATTACTTGAGCGTGGCGGCGCGGCGCGGCTCCCCTTGTGGGAGAAGGTGTCGCCGAAGGCGACGGATGAGGAGTGCTCCAGCTTGGCGCAAACCGGCGGTGGCACCGCCGGCGCCTCATTTCTTCCAACACCCCTCATCCGTCTCGGCGCCGCGCGCCGGTCCACCTTCTCCCACAAGGGCAGAAGGGGAGGCGCTCGCATGACCCAGCTTGGCGTCACCATCACCCCCGATGGCATCCGCTTCGCCGTCTGGTCCTCATCGGCGCGGCGTCTCTGGGTCTCGATCTTCGACGACACCGGCGCGCGCGAACTCGACCGGCTGGAGCTCAATCCGGAAGGTGAGGGCGTGCACGCGCTCCTCGTCCCCAGCCTTGGCGAGGGCACGCATTACGGCTTTCGCGCCGATGGCGACTATGTGCCGGAGCGCGGCCTTTGGTTCGACCCGAACAAGCTTCTCACCGACCCCTACGCCGTCGAGTTGGACCGTCCATACCAATACCATTGGCGGCTCGCAGCCAAGCGCAACGAAAGCGCCGACACCGCCTCGCTGATGCCGAAGGCGATTGCGCGCCCGCTGCCCAAGCCGCAGCCGGCCAAGCCGCCGCTGTTCCAGGCCGGCGGGCTGATCTACGAGCTCAACGTCCGCTCCTTCACCAAGCTGCATCCGGAGGTTCCGGAAGCGCAGCGCGGCACCATCGCGGCGCTCGCCCATCCGGCTGTCGTCGAGCACCTGAAGCGTCTCGGTGTGTCAGCCGTCGAGTTGATGCCGGTCACCGCGTCGATCGATGAGCGGCACCTGCCGCCATTGGGGCTGAGCAACGCCTGGGGCTACAATCCTGTCACCTTCATGGCGCTCGATCCGCGTCTCGCGCCCGGCGGCCTCGACGAACTGCGCGATACCGTCGCCGCGTTGCGCAAGGCGGGCATCGGCACCATCCTCGACCTCGTCTTCAACCACACCGGCGAAAGCGATCGGCTCGGGCCGACGCTGTCGCTGCGCGGACTGGATGCGATAGGCTACTACCGGCATCAGCCGGACGGCAGGCTGATCAACGACACCGGCACAGGCAACACCGTCGCCTGCGACCATCCGGTGGTGCGCGAGATGGTGCTCGACACGCTCCGCCACTTCGTCCGCTCCGCCGGCGTCGACGGCTTCCGCTTCGATCTGGCGCCAGTGCTCGGTCGCGTCGACGGCGCCTTCGATTCCGAGGCACCGCTGCTTCAGGCCATCGCCGGCGATCCTGTGCTCGCCGATCGCGTGCTGATCGCCGAGCCCTGGGATATCGGTCCGAACGGTTACCAGCTCGGCAGTTTCCGTCCGCCATATCTGGAATGGAACGACCTCTACCGCGACGATGTCAGGCGCTTCTGGCGCGGCGATACCGGCGCGATCGGCGCTCTGGCCACCCGGCTTGCCGGTTCCTCCGATGTCTTCGGCAGGGACGGCCAACCGGCGAGCCGCAGCGTTAATTTCATCGCCGCGCATGACGGCATGACGCTGACCGACATCGTCGCCTATGAGCGCAAGCATAACGAGGCCAACGGCGAGCAGAATCGCGACGGCCATAACGACAATTTGTCCTGGAACAACGGCGCCGAGGGCGAGACGGACGACGCGGCGATCGCCATGGCCCGCTTCAACGACCAGCGCGCGCTGCTCGCCACGCTGTTTGCCTCGCGCGGCACCATCATGCTGACCGCCGGCGACGAGTTCGGCCGCACGCAGAAAGGCAACAACAATGCCTATGCGCAGGACAATGCCATCACCTGGCTCGACTGGGCTGGCCGCGACCGGGCGCTGGAGCAATACGCATCGTCGCTCGCCACGCTGCGCCGGGGCTTTCCTGCGCTGGCGGATACGCACTTCCTGACCGGCGAGCCTGCCGACGGATCGGAAATCCCCGACGTGGCCTGGCTGACCGAGACCGGCGCGCCGCTCGGCGAGGCCGACTGGAACGATCCCGGCCGACATCGCCTCGTCATGCTGCTCGGCGATGCCGAGGGCGGGCGCCTGGCAGTGGTGATCAACGGCGACCGCCGCCAATGTGTCTTCAGCCTGCCCGCGCGGGACGGATTTGAATGGCGCCCGGCAATCGAGACGCAGCCGGTCGATCTGGCGCGGCCGTTGCCTGGCCGCAGCGTCGGTTTCATGATCGAGCGGCGAGCCGCTAAATCGCGCAGCAGGAAGGGGTCGTGATGGCTTGCGGCAATCCAGGGCAAGGCGCCGAATGGTGGCGCGGCTGCGTCATCTACCAGGTCTATCCGCGCTCCTTCCAGGATACGAGCGGCGACGGCAGCGGCGACCTGAAGGGCATCACCGCGCGGCTCGCTTATATCGCCTCGCTCGGCGTCGACGCGGTCTGGCTCTCGCCCTTCTTCAAGTCGCCGATGGCCGACATGGGCTATGACGTGTCCGATTACCGCGATGTCGATCCGATCTTCGGCACGCTGGAGGATTTCGACGCGCTGGTCGCCGAGGCGCATCGGCTCGGCCTGAAGCTCATCATCGACCAGGTGATCTCGCATTCGTCGGACAAGCACGAATGGTTCGTCGAAAGCCGGGCCAGCCGCGACAATGCCAAGGCCGACTGGTATGTCTGGGCCGACGCCAGGCCGGACGGCAATGCCCCCAACAACTGGCTGTCCGTCTTCGGTGGCCCGTCCTGGGAATGGGACGCCACCCGCCGGCAATATTACATGCACAATTTTCTGGCCGCGCAGCCGGATCTGAACTTCCACAATCCTGACGTTCAGGACGCGCTGCTCGACACCGTGCGCTTCTGGCTGGAGCGCGGCGTCGACGGCTTTCGGCTGGATACGGTCAACTACTATGTCCATGACCGCTGGCTGCGCGACAACCCGCCCTTGGCATCAAGCGTCGCCGGCACCAACGGTTCGACCAGCACCTATGGCTTCCAGGAGCATCTCTTCGACAAGACGCGGCCCGAAAACCTCGACTTCCTGAAACGCTTCCGCGCGCTGCTCGACGAATATCCCGACCGCGCCGCGGTCGGCGAGGTGGGTGACGAGGAGCGTTCCTTGCAGACGCTCGCCGCCTATGTATCCGGCGGCGATAAATTGCAGATGTGCTACACGTTCGACCTGCTCAGCCCGCAATTTTCCACCGCCCATGTGCGCGGCTGCGTGGAGGCGTTCGAGACGACCGCCCCGGACGGCTGGGTCTGCTGGGCCTTCTCCAACCATGACGTCGTGCGCCACGTCAGCCGCTGGACACGGCCCGGCGAGAGCCCGGACGCGGTGGCGAAGTTCTCGATCGCGCTATTGTCATGCCTGCGCGGATCGATCTGCCTCTATCAGGGTGAGGAACTGGGGCTGGAGGAAGCCGAGCTTGCCTATGAGGATCTGCGCGATCCGGTCGGCATCCGCTTCTGGCCGGGCGTGAAGGGCAGGGACGGCTGCCGCACGCCGATGGTGTGGCAGGCGGAGGCGGACAATGCCGGCTTCTCCACCGGCAAGCCTTGGCTGCCGGTGCCGCAAGCACATCGTGTGCGTGCGGTCGATGTCCAGCATGGCGAAGGCGGTTCCGTGCTGGCGACTTATCGCTCGATCCTTGCCCTGCGCAGGCGCCATTCGGCGCTGATCCAAGGCTCTATCCGTTTCCTCGAGGCCGAGGGCGATGTGCTGGCTTTCATCCGCCAGCACGAAGACGAGAAATTGCTGTGCGTCTTCAACTTCGCCGCGGAGCCGGCGAACTGGTCGCTGCCGGCCGAGATCAGGGATACCGAGATAACGGCTCTTGCCGTTGAGGTCGCCGGCGTTCTTGGCGGTGTTCTCGAGGAGGTTGCCCTGGCACTGCCGCCCGTGGGGTGCTTCGTCGGGAGAATTGCCTGAAAGGCGGCTTACTGGACGAGGACCGAGCGCCCGCAGGTCGCGCCGGTCACCCGGACGTCGGCCTCGCCGACGCGGACGCCAAGCGCCCCAAGAACGTTGTAGACCAGGCTGTCGACCGGCGCGGTCACGCCGTTGAGCAGCGTCGTCACCGCCGGCTTCACTGTGCCGAGCACGGCGGTCACGTCGAGGCCTAGCCCCAGCGCATTAACCGAAAGCGACAGGTTGTTGATCAGCGATGTCGTCAGCGACTGCGTCAGGTTCTTCGTCGACACCGTCTTGATCGCCTTGTTGGCGATGTCGGTGGCGTTGTAGGTCAGGGTGGTCGGCGTCATGTTGGTGACCGAGAAGGCCGACGAGCCTGTCACCTGCAGCACCGGGATGAGCAACAGCTTCAGGTCCGCGATATCGGCGTCGGAGAAGGACTGCGGCTTGGTGAAATCCGCGAAGCCGCTTGCGCTGCTGCTGGCGAGATGGGCTGAGACCACGCCCGGCTGCGCGGCGATCGAAACCTTGATGCTGGAGGGACCCGTCGGGCAACTGATATCGGTCAGCTTCGCTTCGGCATAGGCCACTTCGACATTGAGCGGCAGGTGGACGGCGACAAGACTGGCGCCGCCGCCGAGATTGGAATTGCCAAGTGTCACGCTGGCGTTGAGCTTGATGCGAGTCTGCGCCGTGCGCACCACGGTGCCTGCTTCTCCGACCGCGAGCCAGGGCGAGTTCTGCATCGGCTCGCCGATGGCGATGGCAAGCGTCGTCGATGCCAGCCCCGGTATCGTGGCGCCGAGATTGACCGGGACCTGGTTCGTGCCGTTGGCAAGCGCCGCCGCCGCCGTCAGCATGCTGAGCGCGCTGGCGTCGACCGACAGCCCGGCGGGTTTCTGCCCGAGGCCGAGGCTGCCCACCGAGCCCAGGTCGACGAGGCTGCCGAGCGGAATCTTGACCGTATTGGTGGCGCTGGAGGCCATGGTCTGCAGGGCGATCTTGGCTGTGCGGTCCAGCCCCGGCACATTGGCCATGGCGGTGGCGATCTGGCCGATCGTTGCCTTGGAGGCGAGCACGTCGGAATAGCTGACGCCAGTCAGATGCAATTGCGTGGCCAGCGCATCGGTGAACGAAAGAACATCGACATCGGCCGACACCAGTGAATTATAATCCATCACGCTGAGCGAGATGTTGCCGCCGAGAAGGCCGCCGAGAAGCGCGTTGAGAATGCCGCCATTGAGGCTGGCAAGCCGCGAGCCGACCGAAAAGGCCGCTTGCGGCTGCGCGCTGGCGATAGCGGTCGTGCCAAGAGTGGGCGGCGACATGATCGAGCCGGCGAAATAGAGCGTGCCCTGCTTCTTCAGCGACACCTGCACGGCATTGTAGGGCAGCTTGCCCGCCTCGAACCGGTTGCCGGCGGCAATGGTGCTGACGCCCGTGTAGCGCCCCGGCACGATCTGGACGACCGCCTTGCTGGCGGTTGGCGCCACGGTGGTGCCTTGCTGCTGCACGGCGACCGAGGTGATGCCGTTGTCGCTGAGCGTCGTCAGCACCGCCTGCTCGGCATTGGTGATGTTCGAGGCCGCGGTGATGGCGGCAAGGTCGACGATCGACTGCGCGGCGCGGCGCTCGTTGTAGAGCGAGCCTTCGTCGATCGCGAAGGCGGTCAGCGCCAGCGCCACCGGCGTGCATAGCGCCGTCATGACGGCGAAATTCGCGTTACGGTCGGCGAGCAGTCTCCGCGTCGCCGCCATCAATCCCCCCTTGACGGGCATCATATGCCTCCGACGCGGATCGTCGATTGACTCTGGATCGTCGTGCCCGGCAGCGGCAGTGTCCGGAACAGGTTCCAGATCGGCAGGTTGCGCGCATCGTAGCTGACCGAGACGACGAACTGGCTGCCGTCGGCGACGCTGTCCTGTGCGTTGATGGTCAGCTTGTTGGGATCGACGAAGGGGTACCCCGCGACGTCGTGGGCGATGAAATCGGTGACCAGTGCCTGCCGCTCGGTCTGATTGAGGCCGGCAATGGCCGTGCGCGCCGCATCGGCGGCGATCTGCTGCACGGAGTGGCTGGCACCGAAATAGATTCCATATGCAACCATGCCGAGCAGAAGCAGGATGAAGATCGGCGCAAGCATGGCGAATTCGATTGCCGACGTGCCCGAGGCGTCCGCCCGGAAACGAGACCAAGAAACAGGGAATTTTCGGTTTTTCAGCATGTTGCGGAGAATGCCAACACCTGCCTGCAAAAACAGAAAACACATCGAACAACCGGCAGGTGTGCCAAGTTGAAGGCAAGCTATAAGCTTTAGGTTTCGCTGTTTTAGCGTGATGACGCTCACTCTGCGTCAAGCAGGCAATGGTTGAAATAAGATTTCGCTCTGTCTAGTCTCCTGCCACCAGCCGCCGGAACGGACCGGCGGCACGCCTGAAACGGGGCCGTTTCAACGGTTCCGGGGTGTCAAAACTTAAAAAGGCGCGGCTGAGGGGCCTCGCCGACAGGGAGAGACTTCATGCTGAAAAACATGCTGAAGGCGACGGTGTTCGCCACCACCATGGCTCTGGCCGCCGGCACCTTCTACACGCCGGCCTTCGCCGAGACCGTCTACAACCGCGGCGCCGCCGCCGAGGCGGAGACGGTCGATCCGCACAAGACATCGACAGTCTATGAAGCCGATATCATACGCGACCTGTTCCAGGGCCTCGCCATGCATGACCAGAAGACGAACCTCATTCCGGGTGCCGCCGAAAGTTGGACGGTATCGGATGACGGCACCGTATACACCTTCAAGCTGCGCAAGGACGGCCTCTGGTCGGACGGCACCCCGGTGACGGCGGACGACTTTGTCTATTCGTTCCGTCGACTGGAAGATCCGGCCACCGCTGCGGAATACGCCTCGATGCTCTATCCGGTGAAGGGCGCGGAGGACTTCAACACCAAAAAAGGCAAGGCCGAGGATATGGGCGTGAAGGCGATCGACGCCAACACGCTTGAAGTCACGCTGAAGGCTCCGACACCCTACTTCCTGGAGATGCTGACCCACCAGGCGACCTATCCGGTCAACAAGGCTTCCATCGACAAGCTCGGCGCCGACTGGATCAAGCCGGGCAAGCTGGTCTCCAACGGCGCCTATACGCTGGCGGAGTGGGTTCCCAACGACCATATGAAATTGGTCAAGAACCCGAAGTTCTGGGACGCCGCGAGCGTCAAGCTCGACGTGGTCAACTACATCCCGACCGAGGATCGCTCGTCGGCGATGAAGCGTTTCGAGGCCGGTGAACTCGACAGCTATGGCGACCTGCCAACTGAGCAACTCGCCGATCTCAAGACCAAATTCGGTGACCAGGTCCGTGTCGGGCCATATCTCGGCACTTATTATTACGCGATCAAGACAGACAAGGCGCCGTGGGACAATGTCGAGTTGCGCAACGCAATCTCGATGGCGATCGACCGCGACTTCCTCGCCGAGAAGGTCTGGCAGAACTCGATGCTGCCCGGATATTCGATGGTGCCTCCGGGCATCGAGGGCTACACGCCGGCACTGGCCAAATACGCCGACATGCCGCAGATCGACCGCGAGGACGAGGCCAAGAAGATCCTGGAAAAACTAGGCTATACACCCGAGCATCCGTTGAAGATGGAGATCCGCTACAACACCTCGGAGAACCATAAGAACACGGCGGTCGCCATCCAGGAACAGTTGAAGCCGCTCGGCGTCGAGGTGACTCTGCTCAACACCGACACCAAGACCCACTACGGCTTCCTCGAGCAGAAGGGCAATTACGACGTCGCCCGCGCCGCCTGGATCGCCGACTACAAGGATCCGGAGACCTTCCTCGGCATCTCGCGCAAGGCAAGCGGCAACAACTACTCGAACTACAACAGCCCTGCCTATGAAGCCGCCATGGACAAGGCGGCCGCCGCGGGCGGCAAGCCTGAGGAGCGCATGAAGGACCTCGCCGCAGCCGAGCGCATCCTCGTCGACGATGTCGGCGAGATCCCGCTTCTCTACTACAGCTACCACGACATCGTTTCGTCGAAGCTGCATGGCTTCGACGACAATGTGATGGACATTCATCCGTCCCGCTTCATCTCCAAGGACTGACAAGAAACCTTGGCCGTGCCGCCGCTCTCTTTTTGGGAGCGGCGGCCTCGGTCTGTCGTCGTGCCGGGCCGAAAGTCGGATTGGATTTTCGGGCATGCCGGTGCGAAGATCAGAGATGCCAGCGCGCCACGGTCTCGTCTGGAGAGCTGTCGCCCTGGCTGAAGCGGGGCGCCGATGCTGCGTTATGTCTTCCGGCGGCTGTTGACCGCCATCCCCACGCTGTTCGTCATCGTGACGGTGGCGTTTTTCCTGATCCGCGTCGCCCCTGGCGGCCCGTTCAACCAGGAGCGGGGCCTGAGCCCTGAGATCAGGGCCAATCTCGAAGCCCAGTTCGGCCTCAACGATCCGCTCTGGCTGCAATATGTTCACTATCTCGGCAATCTTTTGCGCGGCAGTTTCGGCCCGAGCTACAACCTGCCGGATTTCACCGTCACCGAACTCTTCGCCAAGGGCCTGCCGATCTCGATCCAGATCGGCACCTCGGCGCTGGTGCTGGCGCTGCTGCTGGGCTCCATCCTGGGCACCATCGCCGCGCTCAACCAGAACAAAATAGGCGATTATTCGGTGATCGCCTTGGCCACCGCCGGCAGCACCATCCCGACCTTCGTCATCGCGCCGGTGATCCAGCTCGTCTTCGGGCTGTCCTGGAAGCTATTGCCGATCGGCGGCTGGGGCGACGGCACCTTCATCAACAAGGTCGGCCCGGTGCTGACGCTGGCCTTGCCGCAGATCGCCATCGTCGCCCGGCTGATGCGCGGCTCCATGATCGAGAGCCTGCGTTCGCACCATATCCGCACGGCGCGCGCCCTCGGTCTCTCCGACTGGTCGGTAGTGGTCAAGCACGCGCTGCGCGGCGCCGTGCTGCCGATCGTCTCCTTCAGCGGCCCGGCGGCCGCCGCGCTGTTGACCGGTTCGATCATCGTCGAGACGATCTTCTCCATCCCCGGCGTCGGCCGCTACTTCGTCGATGCAGCCCTCAACCGCGACTACACGCTGGTCATGGGAACCGTGGTGGTGATCGCGCTCTTCACCATCGTCTTCAACCTGATCGTCGACCTGCTCTATGCGGTCGTCGACCCGAGGGTGCGCTATGACTGACCTCGCCGTCGCCGTACCCGAGCCGATCGTCGGCCGCTCGCTCTGGGGCAATGCCTGGGCTCGGCTCAAGCGCAACCGAGCCGCGATGCTCAGCCTCTATTACCTAGCCTTCATCGCCGTCACCAGCATTTGCGGTCCGTGGGTCGTGCCGCATGAATACACCACCATCTATGGCGACTATGTGCGCATGCCGCCGAGCCTTTCGGCCTATCCGAAACCCGACATGATCCAGGGTGCGCTGGGCGACGCCATCAAGCGCATGCGCGCCGACATCAAGGAATGGCACCAGGACGGCAATCGCGTCACCGTAACCGTCACCTCGACCAAGCCGATCGACGACCGCAACATCCGCTATCTCGACCGCTCCGACGCCTTCGACGACACCAGGATCGAGAACAAGTCGCCCGACGGTCTCGAAGTGACGATGAGCTCGGCCGTGAAGCAGCAATATTTCTTCTTCGGCACCGACAACACCGGCCGCGACCTGCTCTCGCGAACGCTGATGGCCGGGCGTATATCCTTAGCCATCGGCCTGCTCGCCGGGGTCGTCGCCGGCGTCATCGGCGTCATCTATGGCGCCACAGCTGGCTTCGCCGGCGGCAGGGTCGACGAGGTGATGATGCGCATCGTCGACGTGCTCTATTCGCTGCCCTTCATCTTCTTCGTCATCATGCTGGTGGTGTTTTTCGGCCGCAACTTCGTGCTGATGTTTCTGGCGGTGGGCGCTGTGCTGTGGCTCGACATGGCGCGCATCGTGCGCGGCCAGGCGCTGTCGATCCGCAGGCAGGAATATGTCCAGGCGGCGGAAGCCATGGGTGTCGGCCAGCGCGGCATCCTGCTGCGCCACGTCATCCCCAACCTGCTCGGGCCGGTGGTCATCTACATGACGCTCTTGGTGCCGCAGGTCATCATCCTGGAGAGCTTCCTCTCCTTCCTCGGTCTCGGCGTGCAGGAGCCGATGACCAGCTGGGGCGTGCTGATCTCGGTCGGCGCCAAGAACATCGGCTACGCCAACTGGCTGCTTTTGTTCCCGGCCTTCTTCCTCGTCTCGACGCTGTTCGCGCTGAATTTCGTTGGCGACGGCCTGCGCGACGCCCTTGACCCAAAGGACCGTTGACATGGCCACCGAAACGATCCTCAGCGTCAAGGACTTGCGCGTCCGCTTCCAGACACTCGACGGCACGGTCGAGGCGGTCAAGGGCATCAACATCAAGGTCAATGCCGGCGAGACGGTCGCCGTCGTCGGCGAATCCGGTTCCGGCAAGAGCCAAACGATGATGGCGGCGATGAGCCTGCTTTCCTCCAATGGCGAGGCGAGCGGCCAGGTCGACTACCGTGGCCGCAATCTCCTGACGATGTCAAAGAGCGAGCTGAACCAGGTGCGCGGCCGCAAGATCAGCATGATCTTCCAGGAGCCGATGACCTCGCTCGACCCGCTCTACACCATCGGCAACCAGCTGATGGAACCGATCAGTCGACACCGCGGGCTGAACGCGGCCGCGGCGCGGGAAGAGGCGCTGAAATTGCTCAGGCTGGTGCACATTCCCGATCCCGAACGGCGGATGAAATCCTATCCGCACGAGATGTCGGGCGGCCAGCGCCAGCGCGTCATGATCGCCATGGCCTTGGCGAACGATCCGGACATCCTCATCGCCGACGAACCGACGACGGCGCTCGACGTCACCATCCAGGCGCAGATTCTGATGCTGCTTGCCGAACTGCAGCGCAAGCTCGGCATGGCCATCGTCTTCATCACCCACGACCTCGGCATCGTGCGCCGCTTCGCCGACCGCGTCTATGTCATGCGCCAGGGCGAGGTGGTGGAGGAGGGCGCGGCGGAAGCGCTCTTCGCCAACCCGCAGCACGCCTACACCAAGATGCTGCTCGCGGCCGAGCCGACCGGCACCAAGTCGGCGCCGCCGGCCAGTTCGCCGGTACTGCTCGAAGGCCGCAATGTCGAGGTGGTGTTCAAGATCGGCGGCGGCTTCTTCGGCGGCGAGCCGCTGATGCTGCGCGCGGTGGACAGGATCTCGGTCCGGCTGAAGCGCAACCAGACGATCGGCATCGTCGGCGAGTCCGGCTCGGGCAAGTCGACGCTCGGCCGCGCGCTGCTCAGGCTCTTGCCCAGCGACGGCGTCATCCGCTTCGGCGACCGCGATATTTCCGAGGCCGACCGCCAGGCGATGCGGCCGCTCAGGCGCGAATTGCAGCTCGTCTTCCAGGATCCGTTCGGTTCGCTGTCGCCGCGCATGACCGTCGGTCAGATCGTTACCGAAGGCCTTTTGGTGCACGAGCCCTCGCTCACGGGCAAGCAGCGCGACCAGCGCGCCACCGAGGCGCTGCGCGAGGTCGGCCTCGATCCCAATGCGCGCAACCGCTACCCGCACGAATTCTCCGGCGGCCAGCGCCAGCGCATCGCCATTGCCCGCGCCATGATCCTGAAGCCGAAAGTGGTGGTGCTGGACGAGCCGACTTCGGCGCTCGACCGCTCCGTGCAGAAGCAGATCGTCGAGCTGTTGCGCAAGCTGCAGTCCGACCACGAACTGTCCTATCTCTTCATCAGCCACGACCTCGCGGTGGTCCGCGCCATGGCCGACTACATCATCGTCATGAAGCAGGGAAAGATCGTCGAGGAAGGCCCGACGCAAGAGATATTCGACAATCCGCGCGAAGCCTACACGCAGACGCTGATGAACGCGGCGATCGATTCGACAAAGTTCCGCATGAGCGCTTGAGGCGGGCGAGCCCAGCCAGGCTAATGCATGTCGCCCAAAAGTGTGTGGCGGCATCGCCTGAATCCGTTCGGCGCGACGCGCGTCAGATTCACTGCGACGATGGGCACCTCTGCCTCCGCGTGGCGACGATCGCCTGCTGCTGTTGCTGCAGCCTGTCGATCCGGGCGGTTTCGCGATTGGCGACAACCGTCTTCACGCGCTCGCCGCCGAGCAGCCACGTCGGCACGCTCGTGTTGGCGACCTTGCCGCGGGCTATTGCGGTCCGTGAAATGTCAGTGGCGGTGTCGCCGACCGCATTATTGAGCTCGGGGCAGTTCATTTTGTCGTACTTCGCCGGGCTGATCGACGCTGTGGTCGATGAACAACCTCCCGCGAACAGGAGGAACACGAGTGTCGGTGCAATGGCCGTCGGCGTGAACTCCATACTCTCAACCCTGGTTCGCCGTCTTACAGTCCCGCGCATCTCGAAAGCATAGCGGGTTGCCATTAGGCCAAACTGAGAAACTGTTGTCGAGCGTTGCCGCGCGATTCTGTTTCGAAGGTCGGGCCATCTTTCGACGGCGCTGACCGCAATAATTATTGGCATAATATGCCATGTCCCTGTATCGTGCCTGTTGAATTGGAGCTGATATCGCGATGCCGACACGCAATGTTGTCCTGACGGAACACCTCGAAGAGGTGATCGACCGACTGGTGAAAACCGGGCGTTATCAGAACGCCAGCGAGGTGTTGCGTGACGGCTTGCGGCTGGTCGAGCAGCGCGAGGCGAGGGAGAAGGCAAAGCTCGCTGCGCTCAGGGATGCCGCCAACATCGGTTTCCACGACATCGAACAAGGCCGTTTCGAGGATGTTACTGAAGACGGCGTCGAGAAATTTATAGATGGCCTGGGGCAACAGGCAAGCTTACGCGCGAAAAAAACCGGCTTGTAAGGCCATGGTTCCTATACCGGCTTTCCGCGGCCGCGAAGGAAGACATCGTTCAAATACTCGCCTACACGGAAGTCAATTTCGGCGAGATTGCGCGTATTCGCTACCAACGGCTGCTGATGGTGGCCCTGCGCGACATTGTCGCCGATCCCCAACGGGCCGGCAGCATCGCCCGCGCGGAGCTGGGAAACAAGATCCGCAGCTACCACCTGCGCCATAGTCGGGACCGCGCGCGGACCGAACATGGCATTGTGCTACGACCGCGCCATTTCCTGCTCTATCGGATGACGCTCCAGGTCATCGGAATTGGCCGCGTTCTCCACGACGCCATGGAACTACAGCGTCATCTGCCGGAGAGCTACGGCGACGATTGACGCCAGTCCTGATTTCAGGCGGGTAGCAATTTCGGGAAAAGCCAAGTGATTGTTTTTTCTGGTCGGAGTGGCAGGATTTGAACCTGCGACCCCCTCGTCCCGAACGAGGTGCGCTACCAGACTGCGCTACACTCCGTGACCAGACCGCGGGCTTATAGCTGCCGCTTTCCGATCCTGCAAGCGGCAATGGCAGCACATGTGTCGCATTTCCTTTCTTTCGCGAAGCTTGCCCGAATGGCATAGGATTGGCTGTCAGCTAAAGGGGGGCTTAAAGGCTTTTGTCGTAAGACCGTCCCATCGGAGCCAGACTTGACAGGGTCGTTTATGAGCCAGCGCATCGTCAGTTTCGTCATGAGCGGCGGCGTCGGCTCGCGGCTGTGGCCGCTGTCGCGCGAGGACAACCCAAAGCAGTTCCACGACTTCTCGGGCGACGGCTCGATGCTGGCCAAGACCTTGCGCCGGCTGGCGGCGCGCCCGCAAGGCGAGACACCGATTTTCCTGATCGCCGCGGAACGTCACGCCGACCGCGTCCATGCCGACCTTGCCGGTCTCGATCTGGCCGGCGGCGGACCGCTGTTCGAGCCGACAGGTCGCAACACCGCAGCCGCGGTGGCGCTTGCCAGCTTGCGCACGCTCTCCGAATATGGCGACGAGCTGGTGCTGGTGGTGCCGTCCGACCACGAAATATCGACGCCTCGTCAGTTCTGGCAAAGCATCGAGGCGGGCGCGGGCGCGGCAAATGCCGGCCGGCTCGTTGTGTTCGGCCTGAAACCGACACAGCCCGAGACCGGCTATGGCTATATCGAGGTCGGGGCCGGCAAGGACGGCGTCTTCGACGTCTCGCGCTTCGTCGAAAAGCCCGATCTCGCCACCGCGCAGGCCTATCTGGACGCCGGCAGCTTCTACTGGAACACCGGCATCTTCCTGTTCCGCGCCGGCGCCATGCGCGACGCTTTCGCGGCCCATGAACCGAAAATCTGGCGGGCGACGGAAGCCGCCTACAAGGCTGCGACCAGCGATCTGTCCGGCCTCTACATGCCGCTGGAACTCTATTCCGCGATCCCGTCGACCTCGATCGACTACGCCATCATGGAACGCGCGAAAGACATCGCCATGGTGCCGGCCGGCTTCCGCTGGAACGATCTCGGTTCATGGCAGTCGCTGCTCGATGTCGGCCCGTCCGATGGGCAGGGCAACGTCATCGTCGGAGACGTCGTCGCCATAGATTGCGAGAACTCCTATATCCGCAGCGAGGGGCGCCTGCTGTCGGCGATCGGCATGAAGGACGTGGCGATCGTCTCCACCGCCGACGCCACTTTCGTCGCGCCGGTCAGCCACAGCCAGCACGTCAAGAAGATCGTCGAGCAGTTGGAGAAATCCGGCCGGCTCGAAACCAGGTTCACGCCGGCGCATGACCGCGTCATCGAGAGCGGCGCCTGGCGGCGGCGCGTGCGCCACTGGCTGTTCGAGGAGACGCTGCCGCTATGGTCCACCATTGGCGTCGACGAGCGCCATGGCGGCTTCCACGAGGCGCTGGGCTTCGATGCCTCGCCGCTGATGAAACCCAAGCGCATGCGCACGCAGGCGCGTCAGGTCTATGCTTTCGCGGTCGCCAAGGAGCGCGGCTGGGATGGCCCGGCGGACACGCTGATTGCGCACGGCATCGACTTCATGGCAGGTCAGGGCCGCACCGACAAAGGCGGCTGGGTGCGCACGCTCAACATCGACGGCTCGGTCGCCGATCCGGTCGAGGATGCCTACGACCATTCCTGCGTGCTTCTGGCGCTGGCCCACGCCCATATGTCAGGCCATCCCGATGCGTTGCGGCTCGGCGAGGAGACGTTCGCCTTCCTCGATGCGCATCTGGAAGATGCCCGCATGACCGGCTTTCTGGAAACCTCCGACGGCGAGGGCGAGCGCCGCTCCAACCCGCACATGCATCTGCTCGAAGCCTTCCTTGCCTGGCACCGGGCGACCGGAGACCGCGCCTATCTGCGCCGCGCCGCGCGCATCATCGATCTTTTCCGCAGCCATTTCTTCGACCCGGAAAGCTGGACGTTGGGCGAATATTTCGACGCCGGCTGGAAGCCCGCCGCCGGCGACAAGGGCGCCTGGACCGAGCCCGGCCACCATTTCGAATGGGCCTCGCTGCTCATCGATTTCGCCGCCCGCAGCGGCCAGACGGAGCTCGGCGGCTTCGCCAGGAAACTCTATGCCTCGGCGATCGCCAACGGCCTCAACCGCGCCACCGGCCTTGCCTATGGCGCCGTCTCGCGCCAGGGCGTGCCGCTCGACACGGTCTCGCGCAGCTGGCCGCAGGCCGAAGCGGTGAAGGCGGCGATAGCGCTCAACGGGTCAGGCGGCCCGGATCTCAAGCCGGAGATCGAGGCGCGCGTCGGCCGGCTGTTCCGCTGGCACATCGACCCGGCGCCGCTGGGCTTGTGGATCGACCGCATCGACGAACGCGGCCGCTCACTGGCGACCGACGTGCCGGCCAGTATCTTCTACCATCTGGTCTATGCGCTGACGCAGTATCTGGATGGCACCAGCGATAAGTCGTAGGCCGTTTGCCCCATGCTCGGACCTTGGCGTCACTGCACGGTGGCGGGTGCGCTTTCCTGTATGACAAGGGGCACGATCGCAACGATCGGCGGCAGCGCAAAACACCACATTCCAACTTGTGAATAGAGCAAAGCGGCTGTCCCACATCCTAGCGCGAAGACGAACACGGCGACCGACATTCGCGCCAGGCGCGATCGGGACGCGGCCTCGCTCTCGGGCAGTGCGCCGTGGATGAGATCGGCGAGGTCGAGCATGATCTGGGTCGTGGTGCCCGTCATCAGCGTCGACGGCGGCGCACTGGGAAGATGGACGCGATGCGCGGCATTCTGCACCGCCATGGCCGAAACCAGCACCATGCCGGTGACGATGGCGGCCCAGCTGTTTCCGTCGGGAAATGGGCCAAGGCGGATTGCCAGGATCGCACCTGCCGTCAGCAGCAACAGTTTGATTGCCAACAATGACCGGAAGACCGGCAGCTTCCGGCTTTGTAACGGATACGATAGAAGTCGGCTAAGGATAACCATGAAGCAGAAGACCGGCAAAGCCAGAAGTTTTGCAAAGGCGCCTGACGTGCCAAGCGCCAGCGAAGCGCCGAGCGTGACGAAATTGCCGGTGACATGCGCCGTGAACAGTCCCTGCAGCGCCAGGAAGCCCGCGGTATCGACATAGCCTCCATTGAAGCTAAGCAGCAGCGGCAGCGTGGCCGCCTTGTTGTCCTTGGCTTCGCCCGCCATTTTCGCCTCCTCGATTGCCCCGTCAGAAAACCTACGGCAAGCCGGCAGCAAGGAGAACTGCCTTCTCGGCAAATCGCGCCCTTCAGCAGAGGCTCAGTAGGGGGCCACTACATCCCCCGTCTCGACATAGACAGACTTCAATTGCGAATAATGCGCCAGCGCGGCCAGCGAATTCTCCCGTCCTATGCCGGACTGCTTGACGCCGCCGAACGGCATTTCCACGGGCGTCAGATTGTAGGCGTTGATCCAGCAGGTGCCGGCCTGCAACTCGGCGATCACCCGATGCGCGCGCGGCAGGTCGCGCGTGAACACGCCGGCGGCCAGCCCGAATTCGGTGTCGTTGGCGCGCTCGATCACCTCGTCCTCGCTGTCGAATCTCAAGACGCTCATCACCGGCCCGAAAATCTCCTCGCGCGCGATGCGCATGGTGTCGGTGACGCCTGAGAACACCGTCGGTTCGATGAAGAAGCCGCCGTCGAAACCCTGCAGTGACGGCACGTTTCCGCCGCAGGCGAGGCCGGCCCCTTCCTGCTTGCCGGCTTCGATATAGGACACGACCTTGTCCTGCTGCGCCTTGTTGACCAGCGGCCCCATCTGCGTTTCGAGATCGAGCGGATCGCCGATGCGGATCTTTTTCGTCCGCTCGACCAGCCGCTCGACGAAACGGTCGTGGACGCCGCTCTGCACGAAGACGCGTGTGCCGTTGGAGCAGATCTGCCCGGTCGAGTAAAAATTGCCGAGCATGGCGCCGCCGATGGCGTTCTCGAGATCGGCGTCGTCGAAGACGATCAGCGGCGACTTGCCGCCGAGCTCCATCGTCGCGTGCTTCATCTTCGAGCCGGCAAGCGACAGCACCTTGCGGCCGGTCGGCACCGAGCCGGTCACCGAGACCTTTGCCACGACATCATGATCGACGAGGCCGGCGCCGACATCGCCGTAACCCTGCACGACATTGAACAGCCCGTCCGGCAGTCCAGCCTCCGAGTAGATTTCGGCCAGCGCCAGCGCCGAAAGCGGGGTGTTTTCCGACGGCTTGAACACCATGGCATTGCCCATGGCCAAGGCCGGCGCCGATTTCCAGCCGGCGATCTGGATCGGATAATTCCAGGCGCCGATGCCGACGCACACGCCGAGCGGCTCGCGTCGCGTGTAGGCGAAGGGCCCGCCGAGATCGATCATCTCGCCATTGAAGGCGGCGACCGCTCCGGCGAAATATTCCAGGCAGTCGGCGGCCGAAGGGGCGTCGGCCACCAGCGTCTCCTGGATCGCCTTGCCAGTGTCGAGCGTCTCGATACGGGCCAGATCGGCATTGCGCGCCCGCAGGATGTCGGCTGCGCGGCGCAGGATGCGGCCGCGTTCGACCGGCTTCAGCCGCGCCCAGGCGGGCTGCGCGGCGCGTGCGGCCTCGATGGCGAGTTCCAGCACGTTGGGCGTCGCTGAATGCAGCGTGGCGATGGTCTCGCCCGTCGCCGGATAGATCACGGGCAGTGGCGCGCCGCCTTCGTCCTCGATGTAGCGGCCGTTGACGTAATGCGATGCCGTGGGTTGGGCGCGCATGGCTTTCTCCAAGTCTGTTCGCCGAGCGGGCGGTCTGCCCGACAATGCCCTATCGGTCCGCCACCTGCCAGCGTGGATTGATCCACGGTTCCTGGTTGGATGGCGCCAGCGGCGTGCGGCCGAGGATGTGGTCGGAGGCCTTTTCGCCGGTCATGATCGATGGCGCGTTGAGATTGCCGTTTGTCACCCGCGGAAAAATCGAGGAGTCGGCGACGCGCAGCCCCTCGACGCCGATTACCCGGCATTCGGGATCGACGACGGCGGTCAGATCGTCGGCGCGGCCCATCCTGCAGGTGCCGCAGGGATGATAGGCGCTCTCGGCATGGTCGCGGATGAAGGCGTCGAGTTCGTCATCCGATTGCACATGGCTGCCCGGCGAAATCTCCTTGCCGCGAAAGCCGTCGAAGGCTTTCTGGCCAAAAATCTCGCGCGTCAGCCGGACGCAGTGGCGGAACTCGCTCCAGTCGTCCGGATGCGACATATAGTTGAAGCGGATCACCGGCTTCGTCTTCGGATCTGGCGAGCGCAGGCTCACCGAACCGCGCGACTTCGAGCGCATCGGCCCGACGTGCGCCTGGAAGCCATGCGACTTCGCCGCCGACTTGCCGTCATAGCGCACCGCCGCCGGGATGAAGTGGTATTGGATGTCCGGGTAGTCCACACCGGCTTGCGAGCGCACGAAGGCCGCCGCCTCGAAATGGTTGGTGGCGCCAAGCCCGGTCTTGAAGAACAGCCACTGCGCGCCGATCAATGCCTTGGAGAAAGGATTGAGCACCGAGTTCAGCGTGATCGGCTTGGTCGATTCCTGCTGGATGTAGAGTTCCAGATGATCCTGCAGATTTGCGCCGACGCCCGGCCGGTCGGCAATCACCTGGACGCCGTTTTCCTTGAGATGCGCGCCCGGGCCGATGCCGGACAGCATCAGGATCTTCGGCGAATTGACCGACGATGCCGCGACGATCACCTCACGCCGCGCCTTAACGACCTGAATCTGTTTGTTGGCTTCGATCTCGACGCCGATCGCGCGTTGATTCTCGATCACCACGCGTCGGGCGAAGCCTTTGATCAGACTCACATTCCTGCGTTTGAGAGCCGGCTTCAGATAGGCGTTCGCCGCCGACCAGCGGCGGCCGCCAAGAATGGTCTGCTCCATCGGTCCGAAGCCTTCCTGCTTCGAGCCGTTATAGTCGTCGGTGAGCTCGAAACCGGCTTGGCGGCCGGCCTCGATGAAGGCGCCGTAGAGCGGATTTTTCCGCGTGCCGCGCTGCACATGCAGCGGTCCGCTTTTGCCCCGCCAGCCATCCTCGCCGCCGTCGGAATCCTCCATGCGCTTGAAATAGGGGAGCACGTCGGCGAAGGCCCAGCCGGCAGCACCCTGTTCGGCCCAGTGGTCGAAGTCATGCGCATGTCCACGCACATAGACCATGCCGTTGATCGAGGAGGAACCGCCGAGCACCTTGCCGCGCGGCGTGGCGAGCACGCGCCCGCCGAGATGCGGCTCCGGTTCGCTGGCGAAACCCCAGTCGTACAGGCTCATATTGAGCGGGATCGACAGCGCCGACGGCATCTGGATTAGCGGCCCCATATCGGTGCCGCCGAACTCGATGACGATCACCGAGTGCTTGCCGTCTTCCGACAGCCGGTAGGCCATGGCCGAGCCGGCGGAGCCGGAGCCGATGATAACGAAATCCGCTTCAAGCATTGTTCATATGCGCCAAAAAGTCGGCGAGCGAGACATTGCCGCCGGTTGCAACCACGAGGACAGTCTTGCCCTTCACATCCACCTTGCCGCCGAGCAGCGCCGCCAGCGATGCCGCGCCCGATGGCTCCAGTACCAGCTTCATCCGCTCGAAGGCGATCTTCATCGCACGCCGCACCGAGGCGTCGTCGACGGTGACGCCGCGCACGCCGGCGGCGCTCACCGCCGCGAAGGGCGCGTCGCCGGGCTTGCGCGCCATCAGCCCGTCGCAGATCGATTTCGGCCCGATCGGCATCGTCTCGATAGCGCCATGCGCGAGCGACGAGCCCATGCCGTTGAAACCCTCCGGCTCGACCGCGATGATCTCGGTACCGGGCGATACATAGTGGAAGGCGAGCGAAACGCCGCCGATCAGGCCGCCGCCGACCGAGCAGAACACCAGGTCTGCTCGCGTCTTCTTCGCTGTCAACTGGTCGAGCGCTTCCAGCCCGGCGCCGGCCTGACCCGCGACGATCTCCGGATCGTCGAAGGGATGCAGCAAGGTGAGGTGCTCGGTCTGAGCGATCTCGCGCGCCTTGGCGGCCGCGACCTCCTCGCGGGCGCGGTCGCCATGATCGGTCAGCACCACGCGCGCGCCATAACCGGCTGTCGCGTCACGCTTGGCGGCCGGCGCGTCGATCGGCATGACGATGGTGACCGGAATGCCCAGCGCCTGGCCGGCGGCCGCCAGCCCCTGCGCGAAATTGCCGGAGGAATACGCCACCACGCCTTTCCTCGCTTCATCCGGTGAAAGCCGGTTCAGCCGCCAGTAGGCGCCGCGCACCTTGAAGGAGCCGGCCCATTGCAGCGACTCCGGTTTGACGAAGACGCGCGCGGCGCCGGTCTCCTTGGCCAAAGCCGCCGACTCCAAAAGCGGCGTCACCTGCGTGGCCGTCGAGGTGACGGCGTAAGCCTGCTTCAGATGATCGAGGGTAGGGATGAGAACGTCTGCCATCATTCGCCTCTCGGATACCGTTTGCTCTCTTCGAGATTGTCGAGGTTCATGTGATTGCGCATGTAGCGTTCCGATGCCTTCTGCAGCGGCTGGAACTCCCACGGGTAGTAAGCGCCGTTGCGCAGCGCCGGGTAGACGACCCAGCGGCGCGCCTGGCTTTCGCGCACGGCGGCGTCGAAGCTTGCCATATCCCAGCGGCCACGGACCTTTTCCATGAAGGTCGAGACCAGATCGGCGTAGGCCGGATTGGTCGCGAGATTGTCGAGCTCGCGCGGATCGGCATCGAGGTCGAAGAGTTGCGGCGGATCGAGCTCGCAATGGACGAATTTGTATTTGCCCTCGCGGATCGCCACCATAGGTGCGGAGGAGCCTTCGGCCGCATATTCCATCAGCACCAGCGCCGAGCGCTGCTCGCCGCCGGCAAGCGGCAGCAGCGACTGGCCGTCCGTCCAAGGCGCGATCCCGCTCATATCGACGCCGGCGAGGTCGCAGAGCGTCGGCGTCACGTCGAGATTGGAGACAGGCGCCTCGATCAGCCCGGCCTTGATGCCCTTGCCGGCCATCATCAAGGGCACTCGCGCCGCGCCTTCATAGAAGCACATCTTGAACCACAAGCCGCGCTCGCCCAGCATGTCGCCATGGTCGGAGCAGAACATCACGATTGTGTCGTCGGCCATACGGGTGCGCTCCAGCACCGACAGCAAGTCGCCGACCTTGTCGTCGAGATAGGAGATGTTGGCGAAATAGCCGCGCCGCGAGCGGCGCACCTGCTCCGGCGTGATGTCGAAACTGTCGTAGTCGGAGGCCTTGTAGAGCCGCTTGGAATGCGGGTCCTGGCTGTCATAGGGAATGAAACCCACCTCCGGCTCCAGCGCCGGGCAATCCTCGTAAAGGTCCCAGTACTTGCGCCGCGCGACATAGGGGTCGTGCGGATGGGTGAAGGAAATGGTCAGGCACCAGGGGCGACGTCCGGCGTCGTCGGAAACACGGGCAAACTCATAGAGTTTTTGCGTCGCGTGGAACGCGACCTCATCGTCATATTCCATCTGGTTGGTGATCTCGGCGACGCCGGCGCCAGTCACCGAACCCAGATTGTGGTACCACCAGTCGATGCGCTCGCCGGGCTTGCGGTAGTCCGGTGTCCAGCCGAAATCGGCCGGGTAGATGTCGGTGGTGAGCCGCTCCTCGAACCCGTGCAACTGGTCCGGTCCGACGAAATGCATCTTGCCGGAGAGCACCGTGTGATAGCCGGCGCTGCGCAAATGATGCGCGTAGGTCGGGATCGAGGAGGCGAACTCGGCGGCGTTGTCATAGACCTGGGTGCGCGACGGCAGTTGCCCGCTCATGAACGAGGCGCGGCCCGGGGCGCAGAGCGGCGAGGCGGTGTAATTGTTGGCGAAGCGCGCCGAGCGCGCGGCCAGCGCCTTCAGATGCGGCGCATGCAGGAAATCCGCGGGGCCGTCCGGGAAGAGAGTGCCGTTGAGCTGATCGACCATGACGATCAGGAAATTGGGTCGCCGGGTGGTCAAGGCAGGCTCCGTCCGTTGAGCTTGGTTTCGAGGTAGTCTTCCACGAGCGCGATCGCGGTCTGCGCATCCGGCACACCGTCCTTCAGCGCGCGGCGGATGTAGAGCCCGTCGATCAGCGCCGCGGTCGCTTCCGCCACGCGGTCGGCCTCGGCCCGAGGCAGGATGCCGGTCAGCCCGCTCATCAGGTTCGAATGCAGCCGCCGCGCATAGATGCGCAGTAGCCGCCGCAGGTCGGAGGACTTCTGCGCCTCGACATAAAAGGCGAGCCAGGCGGCTATGATCTGAGGCTGGAACTGGTCGTCGGAAAAGCTGACGGCGACGACGGCCAAGACGCGCTGGCGCGGCGTCACCGCAAGGCCGAACGCGCGCCTTGTGTCCGCGTTGAGCTCGGCAAGGATGTGCCGCATCGTCGCGAACAGCAGCTCGTCCTTGGCGCCGAAATAGTGATGCGCCAGCGCCGACGACACGCCGGCGCGGCCGGCGATCTCCGACATGGTCACGTCCAGCGATCCGCGCTCGCCGATCGCCGAGATCGTCGCGTCGATCAGCGCCTTGCGGCGCACGGGCTCCATTCCGATTTTCGGCATTTTGGGGATCCGGTTCGAGCCGAGATTATTTTTTATTGACGCATCAATCAATAAAAAACTGGCGCTGGGATCAACCGATCGTGTCGTTCTGGACCATGGCATGGGGCTGGAAAACGGTTCATTGTTGAACAATATTGAATCACGTGCCGCGCGCGATCGTGCTAGGTTGCGGCGCAAATGGAGGTTGCCATGACCGCATGCATCGTCGGCTGGGCGCATTCGCGCTTCGGCAAGCTCGAAGGCGAGACGCTGGAGGGCCTGATCACCAAGGTTGCCGTCGAGGCCCTCGACCACGCCGGCATTGGTCCGGACGATGTCGACGAGATCGTCCTTGGCCACTTCAACGCCGGCTTCTCGCCGCAGGATTTTACCGCAAGCCTCGTGCTGCAGGCCGATGACCGCCTGCGCTTCAAGCCGGCGACGCGCGTCGAGAACGCCTGCGCCACCGGCTCGGCCGCCGTCCGGCAAGGCATCCGCGCCATCGACGCCAACGCCGCCCGCATCGTGCTGGTGGTCGGCGCCGAGCAGATGACGACCACGCCCGGTCCCGAGATCGGCAAGAACCTGCTCAAGGCATCCTATCTGCCTGAAGACGGCGAGACGCCTGCCGGCTTCGCCGGCGTCTTCGGCAAGATCGCGCAGGCCTATTTCCAGCGCTACGGCGATCAGTCGGATGCGCTGGCCATGATCGCCGCCAAGAACCACAAAAACGGCGTCGAAAACCCTTACGCCCAGATGCGCAAGGATTTCGGCTATGAGTTCTGCCGCCAGGAAAGCGAGAAGAACCCCTTCGTCGCCGGTCCGCTGAAGCGTACCGATTGCTCGCTGGTTTCGGACGGCGCGGCCGCACTTGTGCTCACCGACACCGCGACGGCGCTGAAGATGCGCCGCGCCGTGACCTTCCGCGTCAACGAGCATGTCCAGGACTTCCTGCCGATGTCCAAGCGCGACATTCTCTCCTTCGAGGGCTGCGAGCGTGCCTGGGAGCAGGCGCTGAAAAAGGCCGGGGTCACGCTCGACGACCTCTCCTTCGTCGAGACGCATGACTGCTTCACCATCGCCGAATTGATCGAATATGAGGCGATGGGCCTGGCAAAGCCAGGCGAGGGCGCCAGGCTGGCGTTGGACGGCTCGACGGCGAAGGACGGCCGCCTTCCGGTCAATCCCTCCGGCGGCCTGAAAGCCAAGGGCCATCCGATCGGCGCCACCGGCGTGTCGATGCATGTGCTGACCGCGATGCAGTTGATGGGCGAGGCCGGCGGCATCCAGGTGCCGGGCGCCAAGCTCGGCGGCATCTTCAACATGGGCGGCGCGGCGGTCGCCAACTACGTTTCCATTCTCGACAGGATTCGCTAGAAGCGGCCCGCATTGAAGCGGCGCACCCCTTGGGTGCGCGTGCGGGAGGCAACATGACAAATCCGGTTCTGGTCGAAGTCACGCGCGGCGCGGTGGTCGAAAGCAGGCACCGCGGCGCGGTTTCGATCTTCGACGCCGACGGCAAGGCCGTCTGGGAGATCGGCGACACGGAACGTCCGGTGTTCCCGCGCTCCGCGGTGAAGGCGATCCAGGCATTGCCGCTGGTCGAATCGGGCGCTGCCGACGCCTATGGCTTCGGCGACCGCGAACTGGCGCTGGCCTGCGCCTCGCATTCGGGCGAGCCGGCCCATGTCGAGCTGGCAACGGCGATGCTCGCCAGGGCCGGGCTCGACAGGAGGGCGCTGGAATGCGGCGCGCATTGGCCCTCGAGCCACGACGCCACCATCGCGCTCGCCCGCGCCGGCGGCGTGCCCAACGCTTTGCACAACAATTGCTCCGGCAAGCATTCCGGCTTCCTCTGCACCTGCGTCCATTCCGGCATTGCGCATGGCGGCTACGTCAAGGCCGGCCATGCGCTGCAGGAGATGGTGCGCGACGCCATGCAATCCGTGACGGGCGCGGCGCATGATGTCGACCATTGCGGCACCGACGGCTGCTCGATCCCGACCTACGCCGTACCGTTGAAGAGTTTTGCGCTGGGCTTTGCCCGCATGTCGACAGGCAAGGGCTTTTCGCCCGAACGCGCCAAGGCGGCGAAGCGGCTGGTCTCGGCTTGCATGGCCGAGCCGTTCCTCGTCGCCGGCACCGGCAAGGCCGATGTCGCGCTGATGCAGGCAGCACCGGGCCGCATCTTCGTCAAGACTGGCGCCGAAGGCGTTTATTGCGCGGCACTGCCCGAACTTGGCCTCGGTATCGCCTTGAAATGCGATGACGGCGCGGGCAGGGCGGCGGAGGCGATGATCGCCGCGGTGCTGGCGAAGCTGCTGCGCGGCGATGAAGCGGCTGCGGCAAGGCTCACCGAGCTCGCCCATCCTCCGGTCGAAAGCCGTATTGGCGCCAACGTCGGCATGCTGCGGCCGACGGCGGCGCTCAACTAGCCGTCCTCAGCGACAGCACCAAAGTCATCGGATTTTTTGGGGAAGCCTGGAAGCCATACTGCTCATAAAACGCCTTGGCTTCATCCGATATGGCATGAACCAAGAGACCGCGAATGCCAAGAATGGCTGCCGCTTGACCGGTCCGCAACACCGCGTCCTGCAGCAGAGCGACACCCAGACCTTTTCCCTGCCAACTTGCGTCGACAGCCAAACGGCCGAGCACAGCCATAGGCACGGGATCGGACATATTGCGCCGGATCGAACCGGGCGCATCCACAAGGTCGAGTCCGCCTGATGAAAGGCAATAGTAACCGACGACGCGCGTGCCTTCTGCAATCACATAGGTTCTGGACGCACCGCTGACTTGATTGGCACGCGCCCGCCGTCGGAGCCATTGATCCAGGCTGTCGGTTCCGCTTTGAAAGAAGTCGAGTTCGTGACTATCGGCAAGAAGCACCGGCGCCGAAAGCATCAGTCCCGCCAGGGCTTGGGCGCATTCATCAGGCGGGCAAATCCTTCGCCGCTCGGTGGCTGGTCGAGGATATCGAGATAATGCTGATAGCTCTCGGCATCGACCTTGACGAGGGTCTGGTCGAGCAGCGTGTCTTCTGCGGCGCGGTAAGCGGCGTCGATCATGAAGTCGGAGCGGGTCTTCCCGCGTATCTTCGCGGCACGGTCGATCAAGATACGGACATCCTCGCGGATGCGCAGATTGACGGGCTTGGCGTGGGTGTTGTGGTCTTTGGTGGCCATGGCGATGGATCCTTACCTTTACCGATATAGCAATTTGCATACACAATGTGTATCTAAATTTATGGGTTACCCGGATTTAGGTCGCTGACGAGCCGGAAAAACGCTGGTCTACGACAAAACGGAACAGCAAGTTCGTTTTTTGCTAGTCTCCCTCCACCATTGAACGGGCGTTGGGTGATGAGCATGCTGGAAGCGGACAAGGTATTTGCCGGCTCGATCCCGGAAAACTACGATCGCCATATGGTGCCGCTGATTTTCGAGGCCTATGCCGCCGAGACCGCACGACGGGCCGTGTCCTTCTCACCCTTGGCCGTTTTGGAGACGGCCGCGGGAACCGGGGCCGTCACCCGCTCGCTGGCGCCACAGCTTTCTCCCGGCGCCAGCTACACCGTAACAGACCTCAACCAGCCGATGCTCGACTACGCCGCTTCGCGCCAGGGGCCCGACAGCCGCATCACATGGCGCCAGGCGGATGCCCTGAAGCTGCCTTTCGACGACGCTGCTTTCGACCTCGTCTGTTGTCAGTTTGGCGCGATGTTCTTTCCCGACCGCGCCGCCGCCTATCGTGAGGCGAAGCGGGTTCTGAAGCCGGGCGGGCATTTCCTCTTCAGCGTCTGGGATCGCATCGAGGAGAATGTATTCGCGGACGACGTGACGAATGCTCTGGCGAGGATTTTTCCGCACGATCCGCCGCGTTTCCTGGCGCGCACGCCGCATGGTTACCACGACAAGGCGCTGATCCGCAGCGATCTGGAGACCGCCGGCTTCTCCGATGTGGCGATCGACACGAGGGCCGAGCAGAGCCGCGCATCCTCGGCGCGCGTTCCCGCCGTCGCCTATTGTCAAGGAACCCTGCTTCGCAACGAGATCGAAGCGAGGGAGGCAGGACGGTTGGCATCCGCGACCGACTACGCCGAATCCGCGATCGCCCACAGACATGGCAGCGGCGAGGTTGTCGCAAAAATCCAGGCACACATTATCATCGCCGCGGCCTAGCTCACCTTGTTGCGCTCGACCGTGAGATGTGCGTAGCCGGTGTCGGTTGACTGGGATAGATCGCCGGTCACCGGATCGGCCCAGCGCTGGCCGATGATGGCGCCGTTCTGCGCGCCGTCGATGACATTGTCCGAGATGACGGCGCTGCCGGAACCTTCGACGACGGAAACGACGATGCCGGTGCCGGCCTGGCGGATGATGTTTCCGCTTGCCACGACATTGCGCAGATAAGGGCCCCAGCCGAGCTGCATGCCGTAGAGCGGCGCGTTCTCGACGACATTGCCGGAGACCGTGGTATCGGCCTCGGCGCTGATGCCGACGCCGAAGCCGGGCGGGTCGGCGGTGTATGGACCGGTGGTTGAGAGGTTGCGCACGATGTTGTTCGAGCAAACCGCCATCCGCCCGCCTTCGTTGAAATTGACGATCGAGATACCGTTGGCGGCGCCGTCGACCAGATTGTTGCTGAGGATCGCGCCTTCGAAGGAGAATTCCGAATAGATCCCAGTCTCGCCCGAGCGCGAGCAGGTGTTGCCGGTGATCTGCAGATTGCTCGAGCTGTTGGCGCGCACCGCGGTGAAGGCGCAATCGGAGACGACGTTGCCCGAGATGATCACATTGCCGGCGCGGAAAGCATTGATGCCGTTGCCGTTCTGGCCGGTGCCGCCGCTGCGCGCGCCAATCCGCTGGACACGATTGCCGCTGACGATGGTGCCGTCCTCCGCCGCCTGCCAGCGATGCACCAGGATACCGCCACTGGCGCAGTCCGAAACGCTATTGCCCGAAATCTCCAGACCCCCGGCCTCGACCGAATAGATACCGGCGTCCGCGGCGCCAGAAATATCGCAGCGGCCGATGCGGCCGACGGCATGCTCGAGGGCCAATCCGTTCTTGCCGCTGCCGGTCACCTGGCAATTGTCGATGACGAGATGGCCGACGCGGCGCAAATCGAGCAGGCCCTGCGTGTAGTCGGCCAGCCAGCGGTTGGCGCCGTCCAGCACCAGCCCGCTGAACTCGATATGCTCGGCCTGTTCGGCCATCATCAGATGGCCGTTGCCGCCATAGACGATGCGCGTCGCGCCGGGCACGCCCGACAGTCGCACGCGTGCGGGCAGCTTTAGGTTCGAGACGAGATAGGTGCCGGGCGGCAGGAATACCGGCTGGTCGCGGTCGCTGGCCTCGGCCAGCATCTTGGCGAAGACCTTGCTCTGGTCGTCGACCGCGCCGGGCTGCACGCCGATCTCCGTGGCGTTGATCGAGCCGCGCATAGCGGCCATTTCGATGCCGGGCAGCGATTTCGCCAATGCTTTGCCGGCGAAGACGCCGGCGACGGCGAAGCCGGCGGTCCGGGCAAGCAGCGTTCGTCTGTTCAACATCGGCACAGGTCCTGGCGTTTCGCCCTGTCTGTCGCAGGAATCGTGCCAGGGTGACCTTATCGGCAAACCGCTTGTGCAGTCGCCTCGCCAAGCCTAAGTTCATTGTATGAGCAGAGCTTTCACGCGCGAAGAAGACAGCGAGAACGCCATTGCCGGCGTCGGCGAACGGCCGGTCAGCACGCACCGCAATCTGGTGACGGAGCGCGGCCTTGCGATGATCGAGGACAACCTCGCCGAGCTGCGCGACATACTGGGCAAGGCGGAGAGGAAGGGCGACCGCGAGCGCATCGCGGTGGTTTCCCGCGACCTGCGCTATTGGACCGCGCGGCGCGAGAACGCCGAGCTTTCGGTGCCGGAGCCCGGCAGCATAGTGGTGCGCTTCGGCATGGGCGTCACGCTGGAAGGCGACGACGGCAAGAAGGTGCATTGGCGCATCGTCGGCGAAGACGAAGCCGACCCGTCAAAGGGTAGCATTTCCCATGTCTCGCCGATGGCCGTGGCCCTGTTCGGCAAGAAGGTCGGCGAGGTCGTCAAGGTCAACGGTAAGGAATGGGAGATCGTCAAGCTCTCGGACAAGGCCGAGAATTAGTCTGCGAACTTCACGACATGGTCGCGGAAGAAGGCTGCCGCCCCAGCCTCATCGATCTCACCTGCGGCGACACCCATGACGAATTCGTAGATCGTGCCATTGTCCGCCATGAGGTCGTAACCGTTGATCATCAGGAACGCGCCGGCTGCAACCATGGCCGTGCGCTTGTTACCATCAACGAACGCATGGTTCCTCGCGATGCCGAAGACGTAGGCTGCAGCCAGATCCTCGATAGACGGGTCACCATAGTTGGCCTTGTTCTCGGCGCGGGCTAGCGCGGATTCAAGGGCGTTCTCGTCCCTCAAACCCTGTGCACCGCCGTGCCGACGCAATTGCTCGGCATGCATCGCTTCGACTGCGCGACGCGACAGAAACTGCCAGCTCATTCCGCAAGCTTCTGAAGCGCGACTTTGTATTTGTCCATGACCTTGCGGGCGGCTTCCATTTGCCGCTCGAAGCTGTCGTCCACGGGCTCAAGGGCAATGCCCTTGTCCGTTTCAACGATCTGAAGCTGGTCACCCGCCTTCATGTTCAGGCGGTCAAGAAGCTCCTTCGGCAGAATCACGCCTTCGGAATTGCCGATCTTGCGAATGGTGGTGTTCATGACGGAATTATCCTGTTGCAACGATAATTATAACGTCAAGTGACTTATGTTGCAACTGGAATTATAACGAGGTTAACCCTCAGCCAACAATCGATCCATCAGCCGGTTGGCCGCTTCCGGGATGACGGTCCCCGGCGGGAAGATTTCCGCCGCGCCTGCCGCCAGCACCGCGTCATAATCCTGCGGCGGGATGACGCCGCCGGCGACGATCAGCATGTCGGCATGGCCGAGCTTCCTCAGCGCTTCCTTGAGCTCGGGGATCAGCGTCAGGTGCCCGGCCGCGAGCGACGACGCGCCGATGATGTCGACATCGTGCCGCGCCGCCAGCTTGGCGATCTCATCCGGCGTCTGGAACATCGGCCCGACGGTGACGTCGAAGCCCAGATCGGCGAAGGCGCTGGCGATCACCTTTTGGCCGCGATCGTGGCCGTCCTGGCCCATCTTGGCGACCAGGATGCGCGGCTTGCCGCCGGATTTCTTCTCGAACGCCTCGATCTTCTCCTGCAGCCGCTCGAGCGCCGGGTTGTCGCCGAGCGCCTCGCGATAGACGCCGGAGATCGTCTGCACCGCCGCCGTGTGGCGGCCGAATACTTTTTCCAGCGCCAGCGAGATCTCACCCACGGTGGCGTTGGCGCGCGCGGCGCGGATCGCGAACTCAAGCAGGTTCTCGCCGCCCTCGGCGGCACGGGTCAGCGCTGCCAGCGCATCCTCCAGCGCCGCGACGTCGCGCGTGCCTTTGAGCCGCTGCAGCTTCGCCAATTGTCTGGCTTTCACCTCGGCATTGTCGATCTTCAGCACATCGACTTCGATGTCGGTCTGGGGCCGGTGCGCGTTGACGCCGACCAGAATTTGCTCGCCGGAATCGATGCGCGCCTGGGTGCGTGCCGCCGCTTCCTCGATGCGCAGCTTAGGAATGCCTTGCTCGATCGCCGCCGCCATGCCGCCGAGGCTTTCGACCTCCTCGATATGGGCCAGCGCGCGCGCCGCCAGATCATGCGTCAGCCGCTCGACATAAGCCGAGCCGCCCCATGGATCGATCATGCGCGTGGTGCCGGATTCCTTCTGCAGGATGAGCTGCGTGTTGCGGGCGATCCGCGCCGAATGATCGGTCGGCAGCGCCATCGCCTCGTCGAAGGAATTGGTGTGCAGTGATTGGGTATGCCCCTGCGTCGCCGCCATCGCCTCGATCATGGTGCGGGTGATGTTGTTGTAAGGATCCTGCGCCGTCAGCGACCAGCCCGAGGTCTGGCAATGGGCGCGCAACGACAGCGAACGCTCGTCCTTCGGCGCAAAATTCTTCTTCATCAGGCTCGACCACAGCAGCCGCGCGGCCCTGAGCTTGGCGACCTCCATGAAGAAGTTCATGCCGATCGCCCAGAAGAAGGAGAGGCGCGGCGCGAAACGGTCGATGTCGAGACCGCCCGCAACGCCGGCGCGCGCATACTCGATGCCGTCGGCGATCGTATAGGCAAGCTCGAGGTCGGCCGTCGCGCCGGCCTCCTGCATGTGATAGCCGGAGATCGAAATCGAGTTGAATTTCGGCATATGCCTGGAGGTGTAGGCAAAAATGTCCGACACGATCCGCATCGAAGGTTTCGGCGGATAGATGTAGGTGTTGCGGACCATGAACTCCTTCAGAATGTCGTTCTGAATGGTTCCGGCGAGATCCTTCTGCGCGACGCCTTGTTCCTCCGCCGCCACGATGTACAGCGCCATGATCGGCAGCACCGCGCCGTTCATGGTCATCGACACCGTCATTTCATTGAGCGGAATGCCGTCGAAGAGCTGGCGCATGTCGAGGATGGAATCGATCGCCACACCCGCCATGCCGACATCGCCGGCGACGCGCGGATGGTCGCTGTCATAACCACGATGCGTGGCGAGATCGAAGGCCACCGACAGGCCTTTCTGGCCCGCGGCGAGGTTGCGCCGGTAGAAGGCGTTGGATTCCTCCGCCGTCGAGAACCCGGCATACTGCCGGATCGTCCAGGGCTGCTGGACATACATGGTGGGGTAGGGGCCGCGCACGAAGGGCGGCATGCCCGGATACGTGTCTAGATTGGCGAGCACCTTGAGGTCGCCTTGGCCGTAAAGATGCTTCACGGCGATGCCTTCCGGCGTCATCCGCTGGCCTTTGAGCTCGACCGGCGCGCGACGCGGCGCCGACCAGCCGATCTGGCTGAAATCCGGGATCATGACCCGGCTCCGATCGACTGATCGATGCGCACCGGAAACAGCGGCTCGCAGGTCGCGACGCCCTCCGTCAGCGCTGGACGCCGCTCTTGCGGCAGCGTCTCGACCGGGCGCTCCGCGCCGACGCGGTAAAGCGTCGTGCCGACAATGCCGCGTTCGCCCGACCGGTAGGCGCCGTTGCGCTTGGCCGCGGCCGTCTGAACGCGATTTTGGATATAGCCCTGCTGCAGGCTGGCAAGCACGCCGCCCTCGGCCTCGATGCGCTGGAATTCTTCCCAGGCCGCGGCGCAGAGATCGTCGGTCAGCGCTTCGACCGCGCCCGAGCCGCTGGCCGGGTCGACGACGTGGCCGATATGGCTCTCCTCGGCCATGATCAGTTGGGCGTTGCGGGCAACGCGGCGGGCAAAGCCGGCCGGCAGCCCATGCGCGATCGTGTGCGGCAGGATCGAGATCGAATCGGCGCCGCCGGTTGCCGCCGCGAAGGCCGCGATCGCCGTGCGCAAAATATTGGTTTCCGGGTCGGCCATCGTCATCATGCGATAGGAGGTCTCGGCATGGATGCTGGCGGTCGAGGCCGGGATCGAGCAGGCTTCCTGGATGCGCGCCCAGAGCGTGCGCAACGCCCGCACCTTGGCCATCGACAGGAACTGGTCCTGGTCGACGCTGAGCGCGAAGCCGATATAGGGCGCCGCATAGACCAGTGGCTGGCGCGCCTTCTCGAACATCCTGAGATAGGACACCACGGAAGCCATCATCGTGCCGAGCTCCTGCGCCTCGGTGGCGCCGGCATTGTGGAAGACACGGCCGTCGGCCTCGAGCAGCACGCCCGGCACGCCCATCGAGAAGAAATGCGCCAGCGACTGCGGCATCGATTCCTGCAGCGCCTCGATCGAGGTGCGCAGCCGCCCGGTGCCGGCGAAGATCGCCGCCGGGTCGATGCCGAAGGAAAGGTTGAGCTTGGCCGGATCGGAGCGGCGGCGGCTCAGGAAAGCGAGCAGCCAGTCGGCCACGGCGCGGCTCCAGGGATGCGCGTCGATGCGCACCTGCACGCGGTTGAGCGGCACGCCGTCGAGCACCCGTTCCAACGCTTCCGCGGTGCGCGGCAGGCCATAGCCGAAGGCATTCGGCGCGCCCTCGAAGACCAGCGACAGGCCGCTGGCGCCTTGGGCGATGTCTTCCAGGGCTTGCGCGCTGGCCCGGGCAATATCCGGGTCGTCGACCCGCTGGCTGACGATCCAGCGCGCGGTCGGATTTGTACGCGGCAATGGCTCGGCGGTCGTCGAGCGTTGTCTGAGCGGCTCGATGCGGATGCCGTCATCGGTGCGGGAGACGAGCTTTTCCTCGAAGGAACCGCCGGCAAGCGCCTTTTCCGCCAGCGCCTGCCAACGCTTGGCGTCCGGGTTCGGAAGGTCGACATCCCTGGTCAAGGCGCCGGCGCCCATCGCTCTCCTCGCTTCTCGGCCGCATCAGCCGGGTCCAGCCAATCTAAGGTCAGGAACCGGATATCACAATGCGTCATCCGGCCAATCGATTGCCAAACATGCGCGGAATCCGCAAGCGCCAAAGGCCGAATTCGCTGCGCCCCAAAATCGATGCTGGGCATTGCCGCATGTGACGAGCGTTACTATACCTCCGAATGAGGCCTTTGAGCGGAACAGATTGCGGAGACAGGATATGGTTGACGAGACCAGCATCTTCATCGGCGCCAGCCGCAAGCCCGACGATTCCTATCAGCGCGCGGAGGAGCTGCTGCTGCGCTACGGCAACCGCCACGGCCTTGTCACCGGAGCCACGGGCACCGGCAAGACGGTCAGCCTGCAGATCCTGGCCGAGGGCTTTTCCAATGCCGGCGTGCCTGTCTTCTGCGCCGACATCAAGGGCGACCTTTCCGGCATATCCATGATGGGCGAGGCCAAGGATTTCCTGGTCAAGCGCGCCGAGCAAGTGAAGCTCGATCCCTACCAGTTCCAGGAATTCCCGGTCATCTTCTGGGATCTGTTCGGCGAGCAGGGCCACCCGATCCGCGCCACCATTTCCGAGATGGGGCCGCTGCTTTTGTCGCGGCTCATGAACCTCACGGAGGCGCAGGAAGGCGTCATGAACATCGCCTTCCGCATCGCCGACGAGGAAGGCCTGCTGCTGCTCGATCTCAAGGACCTGCAGGCGCTGCTCGCCAACATGGCCGACCGCGCCGACCAGCTCAGCGCCCGATACGGCAATGTCACCAAACCCTCCGTCGGCGCCATCCAGCGCACGCTGCTGGTGCTGGAGAGCCAAGGTGCCGCGAACTTCTTCGGCGAGCCGGCGCTGCGCATCGCCGACATCATGCGCACGACGCGCGACGGCCGCGGCGCGATCAGCGTTCTGGCCGCCGACAAGCTGATGATGAACCCAAGACTCTACGCCACCTTCCTGCTGTGGCTGATGTCGGAACTGTTCGAGGAACTGCCCGAGGTCGGCGATCTCGACCGGCCGAAGCTGGTGTTCTTCTTCGACGAGGCGCATCTTTTGTTCGAGGACGCGCCGAAGGTGCTGATCGACCGTGTCGAGCAGGTGGTGCGGCTGATCCGCTCCAAGGGCGTCGGCGTCTATTTCGTCACCCAGAACCCGCTGGATATTCCCGAAAAAGTGCTGGCCCAGCTCGGCAACCGCGTCCAGCATGCGCTGCGCGCCTATACGCCGCGCGAGCAGCAGGCGGTGCGCACGGCCGCCGAGACCTTCCGGCCCAACCCCGATTTCGATTGCGCCACCGCCATCACCCAGCTCGCCACCGGCGAGGCGCTGGTCTCGATGCTGGAGGACAAGGGCGTGCCGGCCATGGTCCAGCGCACGCTGATCCGGCCGCCGTCATCCCGGCTTGGACCGATCACGCCCGACGAGCGCCGCAAGATCATCGCCGAGAGCCCGGTCGCCGGCCAGTACGACGAGACCGTCGATCGCGAATCGGCTTTCGAAATCCTGCAGAAGAAGACCAAGGAGGCGCAGGACGCCGAGGCGGCAAAGCAGCGGAACAGCGGCGGCTCGCGCTGGACCATTCCCGGTTTCGACGATGTTTTGGGAACAGGCAACCGGCGGTCCTCCAGCCGCCAGACCGTGGCCGAAGCCGCCATCAAGTCGGTGGTGCGCTCGGTCGGCTCCTCCGTCGGCCGCGCCATCGTACGCGGGATTTTGGGAAGCCTTGCGCGAGGCCGCTGAAGCGAAGAGGCGGCACCGAGCGGAGCGCGACGCGAATCACGCCCCGCAACCTTTGATGTCAGGCGAGGACCCGCTTGCCGTCGGGCGAACCCGTCACGGAAATGCGCCACCCCGGAAGGCTGTCCGCGTTACCTCCCGACGATCAAATCTTACCCGTCGACGGGTGAGCCGCATCAGTGGCAGCTGAAACTTTCCGCAAGGGAATTTTTCCCGGCGGAACCGCAATTTCATGAAATACCGGACGCGCCAAATCATGGCCTTTGACGTGCTGTTGCCGGGGGGCAAACTCGATAGCGCCGACAGCACGTGCGATCACGAATTATTGTGGCAAGGGAACCGAAAGCGCCCTCTAAGGTTGGGCAAAGGCCGCGGAGGGCTGAGCATCAGGAGTCCGAGTTGCGGCGCGATGACGATCTGCCAGCTTGGTATTCGGAAATTCCTGCTGAAAGGCGGCCACTGCTAAACGCGAAAGGCGGGCTGTCGTTCGGCCACACTCGCCTCATGCAGCAATTCTTGAGCGAGAACTTTTCGCGCAAGCTTTCGCTCGCCGAGATGGCGGCTGTGTGCGGGCTGTCCCCCTACCACTTCGCCCGTGCTTTCTCCAAGACGTTCGGCATGACGCCGCATCAATATGTTCTTACCCTTCGCCTTGACTTTGCCGAGAAGCTGCTGGCCGACAGGCGCGTCTCGATCACGGACATCGCCTATCTGAGCGGCTTCTCGAGCCAGAGCCACCTCACCACCACGATGAAGAAATATCGCGACGCCACCCCACAGCAGGTGCGGGCAAGGCATGTTCGGTCGCGGTCCGGATAGGGAAACTAATTTAGCAGTATGGAAATTAAGCGGATCTCTTATAAAGATTCGGCTAAAGTAATTTACTGTTAACCTCCAGAAAACCTGCGGTATATTTTCAGATAAACAGCAATTTATTGGAATACGAAGCCCCTGAAAACGTGTCTTTTTGCAGCAAATCCGGTATTCGGATTCTAAGCTGGCCGAGGGGACATGAGCGACGAGACGGCGATTCGCCGGAGCCTTTCCGAGGAGATCGGTTACTGGCTGGAGTCGGCATCGCGGACGCTTGAGAAGCGCTATGGAAATGGCGTGCCCCTCGCCAAGCAGGACATGCTGCTGGCCCATTATCTTTATGGCCTCACGGCTGTCGTTCACGCGCATGACGCGCCTGCCGTCCATCTGGCGGCGGTGCGGTCCTATCTCGAGCGGCTGATCCCAACGGAGCGGGTTGCGGCGGCGCTCAAGGCTGTCCCCGAGGATGGTGACGCCTGGCTTGAAAACACGCTCGATCGCGTCGAGGCGATCGGTGAAAAACAGGGCCATGCGCTGCTGGTGCGCAGCGCCGATATCGTCATCCCATTTTCGAGCAGACACGCTTTGGCGGCAGGATCGGCGGAACCTGCCGTGATCGAGCGCGACCCACCAAAGGAGGCATTCTCGCAATGAACTTCAGGCAGGAACGTATCAGTCAGCGCGGATCGGCCCGATTTGCAGGCAATTGGATTTCCAGCGCCGGCGACAGCCGCTCGCTCCGGCGCCGCCTGATGGCGGTATTGCGCATGGCGCATCGGGTGCTTGGCCTCGGTCGCAAGAATATGGGTCTGGGAACACTGGGCAGCGGCGGCAACGCGCGTTCGGCTCTGGCCTGCGGCATGAGCCCGGCCAGCATGCTCGGCGGCCTGGCGGGAATCGCCGCGCTCGGCCTCGCCACGCCGGCGCTGGCGCAATATGCCGCGGGCGGCGGTTCGGCGACCGGCGGCAACGCCGTCGCCATCGGTAACGGCGCCGCGACGAATGGCAATAACAGCGTGGCGTTGGGCAGCTCCAACAGTGCAACGGGCGACGGCACGATTGCCATCGGCTATGCGATGGGTGTCAATGGCCTCAATTCCATAGGCATAGGTGTCTTCGCAGGCGCAACCGGCGTCAATGCCCTCGCCGTGGGCGGGAACGCCAAGGCCAACGGGGACGGAGCAAGCGCTGTTGGCGTCAATTCGGTTGCAACCACAAGCGCGGCCGCCTTTGGCAATAATGCGCGTGCCGACGGAGTGAACTCCACGGCGATCGGCACTGTTACCCGCGCGACCGGGCTGCGCGCCACCGCGCTCGGGTTCGGGGCAACAGCATCCGGCGTGGATTCGATTGCCCAAGGTAACAGCGCCATCGCAAGCAACCAGAATGCCGTCGCCATCGGCTTCCAGGCGGTCGCTTCGCAGATCAACTCCATCAATATCGGCGGGCGCACTCTTGCGGGAGCGGGCGCTACTGCGCAGGGCGCCATCGCCCTTGGCACGGATGTGACGGCATCTCAGCAAAACACCGTTGCCATAGGCATACTGACCAAGGCAACGGGAACGAGCGCCACGGCGATGGGTAACACGGCCAGCGCCTGGGGCAACCAGTCCATCGCACTCGGCTTGGGAGCGCAGGCCGGCCTTCAGGCCAACACGGCGCTACCCAACAGCATCGCGATCGGCACCAACTCGGTCTCTTCAGGCGCTTCTGCCGTCGCATTCGGCACTGCGGCGAAAGCATCCCAGGCCGACGCTGTTGCGATGGGAAGCAACGCCAGTGCATCGGCACAATACGCCGTGGCTATCGGCCTGAACGCGGCGGCCTCGGGCACCGGCGGCGCGATGGCGCTAGGCCAAGGCACGATCTCGAGCGGCGTCAATTCGGTCGCGCTCGGCGTTCAGGCCAGTGCCACCTTAGCCGGCGCCAGCGCTCTCGGCACCCTCTCCGTTGCTTCGGGAAGCAACTCCACCGCGGTCGGCGTCAGTTCCACCGCAAGCAACACTTTTGCGTTCGCCGGAGGCTGGTCGTCCGTCGCCAGCGGCGCCAATTCCATCGCCGTAGGGCGTCAGGCCCTCGCCAGTGGAACAAACGCCTCCTCATTCGGGTCTGGAGCGAATGCGACAGGAGACAATTCTCTCGCTGGCGGCGTCAGTGCCAACGCCAGCGGAATCGCCAGTACCGCACTCGGCATCGGCGCCAATGCGTCGGCGCAGAGCGCCATCGCCGTCGGTAACAATGCCAACGCCGATTCCGCCAATGCGGTCGCTATGGGCACCAACGCGGTGGCGACTGGCGGCCAGGCAGTCTCCATCGGCGCGAACAACACTGCCTATGGCAACGGCGCAGTCTCCATCGGCGACCCAAGCTATGCCAGCGGCACCGGCGCCTTCACCGGCGGCGCCAACAACATCGCCAACAGCGACGGCACGGCAAGCGCCACCGCCGCTAACCAGGCCGCCGGCGCGGTCGCGATCGGCAACAACAACAAGGCGATTGGGCAGGGCTCCGTGGCGCTGGGCAACGGCTCCACCGCGGGTGCCGCCGGTCTCGCCGGCAATGTCGCGCTCGGCGACGGTGCGACCGCGGCGGCGAAATCCGGCGACGTGGCCTTGGGCTCCGGCTCGGTGACCGTCGCTGCCGTCGGCACCAGCGGCACGACGATCGGCGGGACGGCCTACAGTTTCGCCGGCACGACGCCTTCCTCGACCGTCAGCATCGGCGCTCCAGGCGCGGAGCGGACCCTCACCAATCTCGCCGCGGGCCGGCTCAGCAACGCCTCGACCGACGCCATCAACGGTTCGCAGCTTTTCGCCACCAATCAGCAGGTGACGCAGAACACGACCGATATCGCCAACATCGGGAATACGATCACCAACATCAACACCGGTGCCGGCATCAAGTATTTCCACGCCAATTCGACGCTGCCCGATTCCCAGGCTCTGGGGACGGATTCGGTCGCGATCGGCCCGAATGCCGTCGCCAACAATGCGGGCGACGTGGCAATCGGCCTGAACTCCGTATCCGGCACCACGACCGTGGTCGGCGGCACGACGATCGGCGGTGTGAACTATAACTTCGCCGGCGGAACGCCGGCCGGCGCGTTCTCGGTCGGCTCGGTTGGTGCTGAACGCCAGATCCAGAACGTTGCGGCCGGGCGGTTGAGCAACTCCTCGACCGACGCGGTCAACGGCTCGCAGCTGTTCGCGACAAACCAACAAGTGACGCAGAACACAACTGATATCGCGGCCAACACCGCCGACATCACCAATCTCGGCAACACGATCACCAACATCAACACCGGTGCCGGCATCAAGTATTTCCACGCCAATTCGACGCTCGCCGATTCTCAGGCGCTGGGGACGGACTCCGTCGCGATTGGCCCGAATGCCATCGCGAACAACGCCGGCGACGTGGCTATCGGCTTGAATTCGGTATCGGGCGCTACGACCAATGTCGGAGGCACGACGATCGGCGGCGTCAACTACACCTTCGCTGGCGGAACGCCGGCCGGCGCATTCTCGGTCGGCTCGGTGGGCGCGGAGCGCCAGATCCAGAACGTCGCGGCCGGGCGGTTGAGCAACTCCTCGACCGACGCGGTCAACGGCTCGCAGCTGTTCGCGACCAACCAGCAGGTGACGCAGAACACGACCGATATCGCGGCCAACACTGCCGACATCGCCGCCAACACTGCCGACATCACCACGCTCGGCAACACCATCAACAATTTTGCCGGCGACACCTCGACTGCCTACACG